>CAJPPJ010000067.1 GCA_905372515.1 uncultured Eubacteriales bacterium | reverse complement strand
TTAAATGTTTTATTTGTTTTTGCTCCTAAATTTTTTAATAATTCCTTTAAAGTCAAAATGATAATAGGACATAGAGGAGGAGAAGGAGTAGAAAATACTATAGGTGCTATTAAAAATTCTATAGATAAAAGAATAGATTATGTAGAAATAGATGTTCAAAGAACTAAAGATAACCATTATATAGTTCATCATGATAAGACTTTTAAAAGAGTAGCAGGTATTAATAAAAGTCCTAGTGATATGACTTTAAAAGAAATAAAAAATATATCTTTAAGAGAAAATGAAAAGATACCAGAAATAAAAGAAGTACTAAAATTATCTAAAAATAAAATTAATTTATTCATAGAATTAAAAGGTAAGACTGCAGATAAGAAAATGGTAGATGATATAGTTAAAATGGTAAAGAAAGAAAAAATGGAAAAACAAGTTGTATTTATATCTATGAGATATAGTGTAATAGATTATATTAAAACTAGATATAAAGAATTTAAAACAGGCTTTATTTACTTTTTATTTCTAGGGGATATGTCAAAAATAAAAGCAGATTATATGTTGTTTTCTGAAGATTTTGTTACTCAAAATCATATAGAACAAATACATAGACATAATAAGAAAGCTATAGTATGGACAGTTAATTCTCCTGATTCTATGAAAAAGTATTTAGATTCAGCAGTAGATGGAATAATAACTGATAGAGTAAATGATATATTAAAACTGAAAGAAAAATTAGATATTAGAAGTGATAAAGATTTAGTTTATGACTTATTAGAAAATTCTATATTAGATAAAAATAATTCTTAATTAGTAGTTAAAGGAGGAAATATGGAAAGAATATATAATAAATTAGTAAGGGATAAAATACCTAATATAATTAAAGAAAAGAAAGAAACACCAGTTGTTAAAATATTAGGTGATGATGAATATAAAGAAGCACTTGAAAAGAAATTATATGAAGAATATCAAGAAGTAATAGAAGAAAGTGGAGAAGACAGAGTAGAAGAGTTAGCAGATATGCTAGAAATTATTAAAGCATTAGCAAAACTTGAAAATAAGACATTAGACGATGTTATAGAAATAGCAAATAAAAAAGTTGATAAAAGAGGTGCTTTTGAAGAAAAAATATTTCTTGAAAAAGTTATTGAATAAAAAAACACTAGAAAATCTAGTGTTTTTTTATATTCTAGTTTTTAATATTCTTTCTGTATTGATAAAGTGTAGTTTAGCTATATCATCTAAAACTTCTTTTCCATACTTTTCTATTAATCTTTCAGCTTGTCTATCGACTTCGCTACTAGCTCCTTTTAATAATGGTTCATGATATTTATCACTAAGTTTATCCATTATTTCTAAGAATGTAAACCTTGCAAGTATTGCTGCTGTTGCTACTGCCATATTTTTATTTTCTGCTTTAGGAGTAAATATTAAGTTTCTTTCTACATTAGTTACTTCTTTTAAATAATTAAAGTAAGAATTTTCTTTTGCGAATTCGTCTATTATTATTTTATTACAATCGCTATGTCTTTGGTGTAATGTATATAAAACTTTATTATGCATTATAGCTTTTATTTTGTTAATATTTTTAATTGTCTTATATTTTTCATTATATTCTTTATTTGATAATGCTAATAATTCATAATCTATTTTTTTAGATATAGTAGGTGCTATTTTTCTTATATAATCATCTGTTATTTGTTTAGAATCTTTTACTTTTAATTCTTCTAAAAATTTAATATCTTTTATATTTACATATGCTGCACAAACAACAACTGGTCCAAAATAGTCTCCAGTTCCAACTTCATCACTTCCAATAGATGTAATATTATATAGATCTTCTTCATTCTTAAGATTTTCTTTTGCTTTATCTTGAAGCATTGCCCACATTGAAGCATCTACATCTGCAGATATACCTTGAAACATAGCTTTTCCTGATTCATATAAAGTAATTACTGTATCTTCTTCAACTGCTTGAAAAATAGCATAAGGTATTTTTTTATCTCTTATCTTATCTTTATAATAATCTATCATTTTTTGTTTTGTCTCTTCATCAACTTTTATAACAACATTCATTTTTTTCCTCTTTTATATCTACTTATATATTATGATAATTATTATTTATTTTGCAAGTAATACTTTAATGTTATACTACTTATTGAAGGAGAAAATATGCTAGTAGGTGTACTTATAGATAGAACTAATTTAAGTGTAAATAAAATTTATCATTATAACTATAATCTAGATAAAAAAATATCTATAGGTTCTAGAGTATTAGTAGATTTTCATTTTAAATTAAGTGAAGCTTTAATAGTTAGTTTTCCAAAAGAAACAGAATTAAATAATTTAAAAGAAGTAATAGATGTAATAGATGAAGAAAGTATTTTAACATTAGAACTTTTAAAATTAGGTAGATTTATGGAAAAAAAATACTTTACATCGTTAATGTCTTGTTATCAAACTATGTTACCTAAACCTTTTAAGTTTGGAACACAAGAAAAAATTAAAGATAAAGAAATAATTTATTACTATTTAAGTGAAGAAGATAAAAAGCTTACTTTAAAACAACAAGAAATAGTAGAT
>CAJPPJ010000066.1 GCA_905372515.1 uncultured Eubacteriales bacterium | reverse complement strand
TTATAAACCATTGTGTAGAATTCTAACCACATATCTGCTATATGATCTTTTGAATAAAATTCATGTAAATATTTAGAATTTTCTTCTCCTTGTTTATAAAATTTCTTATCTTCTTTTAGTTTTATAATTAAATCTTTAAATTGATCATTAAAGTTAGCTTTATAATATTTTTCAAAAAGTATATCTTTATATAATTCTAAATCTCTTACTAAAATTGGTTTTTCTAAGTTAATTGTTTCTACTATAGACATTGGGAAAAGTTCATGATAAGAAGGTACAAAAAGTATATCAGCTATATTATAAATATCATTCATTTCTTCTCTTGGTACTATACCTAAGAATTTAACATTCTTAGGTGGATTTTTAACTAATTTTTCTAATTCTTTGTATCCATCTGTTATAGCTCCAAAAGAAAAACCTCCTGCCCAAACAAACTCTATATCTGGTAACATTTTTGCTACTTCTACAAAATCTAAAACTCCTTTTCTTGTTTGAACTTGACCTACTCCAAGTACAATAAATTTATCTTTAGAAATATTAAATTTATCTTTAATTTTTAATACTTCATTTTTAGATTTTTTGTAAAATTTATCTCCTGATACATAGTTAGGAATATAAAATATTTTTTCTCTTTTTATTCCTATATTTACTAAAGAATTTATAAATATAGGATTTACTACTATTAAATAGTCAGCTTGTTTATAAAAACTCATAACATATTGTTTAAATATATCAAATGCTGGCCATGGAAGTTTAATACTACCATCTAATGTTTCAGGTAAAAAATGTACATACATAACATTACAATTTTTACTTTTATCCATCATTTTAAAATAATTTTTTAACTCTATTGTATGAAAATGATTTATATCACATTTTTTATTAGAATCTATTAATATTTCAAAATCATCAAATTTTTTATCTTTTAAAAGATCAACTAATTCTAAATATACACTTCCAACTCCTTGACCTTCTACTTTATCAACAAGACCTGCTAACATATTAATTTTTATTTTTTTATTTTCCATTATCTTCTATAACTCCCATTCTTCTATTAACAGAATTATGTTCTTCTTCTATCTTTTCATTTCCTAACAAATAACTATTAGAAACTTTTAAATCACTTGGTTTATGTAATATTTCTCTATCAAAAAATATAGGTTCTATTTCTTTTTCTTTTATCTCAACTTTATCATAAGTTAATGTTTCATTGTTATATACTAAACCTTCTTCTTGATAAATATTTTTAAATCTTTCTCTAAACTCTGGTAATGCTTTAATAATAACATCACTATATATTAATTTAGTTTCTCTAATAGCCTTTTCAAAATCAGTTATATCTACTTCTTTTCTGTTATCGAATACTGCATAAGAAAATGCACTTTTAAGAAGAGTTAAGCTACAATCTGGATATCTACTCCCAAGTTCATAAACTCTTTTAAATTCACTAGTTATTTCAGTAATAAATTTAAATATAAGTTGTTGTATATATGAACTGTACTTCATCTTTATTCCAGTTTCTTTTTCTATTTTAGGAAGTGTACCAACCATTATTTGTACTGTTTCATCTGCTGTTACTTCTCTTACATCAATTCTTTGAAAACGTCTAGTAAAAGCTTTATCTCTTAAAATATATCTTTCATACTCTTCAGTAGTAGTAGCACCTACTATTTTAATACTACCTCTTCCTAAACCTTCTTTAAAGATATTAGCAAAGTCAAGTGCAGTATCAGAATTTGAATTCATAAGCATATGTATTTCGTCTATAAAAAGAATAGTCTTAGGTTGTTTTTTTAATTCTTCTATTAATATTTGAACTTTAGATTCACCTTTTTCAGTTGTACCTAACATTGCTGCAGTTTGAATATTAATTATTTGAAAATCTTTTAAAAATTCAGGTACTTCACCAATTTTCATTTTATATGCTAAACCTTCTATAATAGCAGTTTTACCTACCCCAGGTTTACCTACTAATATGGCAGACTTTTCTACAGTTAAAAGTAGTAATATAAGTTCTTTTATTTCTCTATCTCTACCTATAGCAGGATTAGTTATATACTCTTTAGTAGTATAATTAGTACCATATTCTTGTAATATACTTTCATTCATCTTCTATTAACCTCTTAATTAACTTAATAAAGTTATCTTGATTAGATTTATAAACTTTAGGTTTAAATTTAGATATTTTTTTTATATTTTCTTCTAAATCGTCTACTTCTTTACATCCTAAAATATAATTATCTAAACTAAATGCTTCAATAAGTTCTAATTGATGATCATTTACATGTTCATTATATTTTTTAAGTCTTGGAACTGCTATAATTTTCTTATTATATTTTAAAGCAGTAAGTATAGTTCCAACTCCTCCATGAGTTATCAAATATGAACAATTTTGTAAATATTTATCAAATTCTTCCATAGACATAAAATCTATACATTTTATATTTTCACTTTTATACTTAGTAGATCCTAACTGAACTATCACATCTTCTTTTATTATATTATTCTTTTTTAATTCATCTATTTTTTCTACTAATCTAATAAATGATTTATCTTGTGTTCCTAAACTTACAAATATCATTAGTAAATAAGTCCTCCATATACACTATCTTCATATAAGTTTTTCATATCTTCCCATTGAACAACGAAATATGTTACCCATTTTTCAACAATTTTGCCAGTCATAGTCTTAGTTTTTCTATTTGCCATCGTTTCTATATAGATACTTTTTTTCTTAAATAATTTTGATATAAATATCATAGATATACAAGTATGTGCTCCTGTAGTAATAACTACATCTGGTTTAAACTTAATGAATATAATAAAAGATTTAATAAAATTAAAAATAA
>CAJPPJ010000065.1 GCA_905372515.1 uncultured Eubacteriales bacterium | reverse complement strand
AAAATATTGTTATATATCTTTGAAATATTTCATCTACGGATATTATATTTAATTCTTGTAAAAAATTATAATTTTCTAAAACTATATCTTTATTTTCTAATATATCTTCTTTTATATCTTCTCCATAAGTATCTATTATATTTTCTAACATTACTTCTTATATACTTCCATTATCTTAGGAATTATTTGTTTCTTTCTAGATACTATTTCTGGTAAACAATATCCTTGTTCTAAATTTTCAATCTTAAATGCTTTTTCAAGTTCATCTTTAAAGCTATCTGTATAATATAGATAAGAAGTACTTGTTAAAATATCTGTTACAAATAGTGTTGTAGCATAAAAATCTCCTGCTTTTTTTACACTTTCTAAAGCATCTTTTAAGAATGGTTGTTTTTCTTTTATTGCATCCATTCCTGTAACAAATACTTGACCTACCCCTATTAGATAATCATCCATTGTAAATCTCTTGAAGTCTTGAGTAACTATATCTTCTGGATCTTTATCACTTAAATCACTACCTTCTTTAAACATTTCTAAAGCATATTCTTCATAATTAATATCTAACTCTTTAGCAAGTGTATGAACTACTTCTTCATCTGTTTTAGTAGTAGTTGGACTCTTTAAGCAAAGAGTATCTGATAATATTGCAGATAACATAATTCCTTTAATATCTATAGGTATATTTATATTTTGTTCTTTATACATTAAATATAAAACTGTACAAGTAGATCCAAGTGTCATACATCTTAAATTAATAGGTTTATCTGTTGATACATTACCTAATTTATGATGATCTATTATTTCAATAATATCTGCTTCATCTAAACCTTCAACACTTTGATTTTTTTCATTATGATCTACAAGTAATACTTTTACTTTATTAATTTCAAAAGTCTCATTATATCTTAAAAGACCTAAACATTTATCATCTTTATCTATTACTGGTAAATTAGTATAGTTATATTTCTTTTCTAATTCTTCTATTCTTTCACTAAAATCATTTTCATATAGACATACTACATCGTTTCCTTTATATGTTTTTAATGAATTAGAAAGTTTTAAAAGTTGCATTGCTTCAAATATAGATAAATCTGTCTTAATAACATTAATATCATTTTTAATTGCTAATGCTAAATGTTCTTCTTTCATATAATTACCATTTGTAAGAATTAACATTTTAACTTTACTTCTAACAGCTTGTTCTATGATACTATGTCTATCTCCAGTAATAACTATATCTTCTTTTTTTAATACTTCTTTTTCTTTAAAAGTAGTTGATCTATAACTTGTAACAAAAATATTACCTACTATCTTTTCATCTACTTTATTTACAACTCTTCCATTTATTGCTTTTAAAATATTATCCATTGTAGTATCAAGAGATGTAGATAAATTCATAAGTAATTTAGCTATATCTTTTAATGTTATAACTGATTTAACTGTTAAATTATGATCTACAATAGGTACTCCACTAGTAGAATGTTCTGTTATAAAATCATAAGCATCTTTTATAGAATTATCTTCATGAATATAAAAATCTTTTCTATAAGAGATATTTTTTACTTTTAATTTAACATCATTCAAAAACTCTGGAGTATCTACATTAAATTTTTTTAATATAAAATCTGTTTCTTTCGATACTTTTCCAAGTATTCTAGGAACAAATTCATATTCTTTATATTTTTGATTCATTAAGAATGCTGCTGATATTGCAGATGCTACTGCATCTGTATCTGGTTTTTGATGTCCAAATACATAAACTTTTTCTTTTTCCATATTAAAAATCCCACTTTCTTATATTATATTTTTTTACTTTATAAGCCCTTTTTGCTAATTTTGCCAAAGGTAAATCATTATTAGAATCAGAATAAAATTCTATAATTTGATAATCTTTTAACAAATTATTTAATCTTTTAACTTTTTCTTCTTTATTACAATTAACTCCCTCTATTAGAGCAGTTTTTTTATTCATAGGAGTTGCAATAAGTTCACATTTTAATTCTTTTGCTATATTTTTTAATAAAAACTCTGGAGATGCAGATATAATGTAGTTATTTTTATTATTTTTGATAATTTCTAAAAACTCTTTCTTTATATTTTTTTTATGTTTTTCCCAAAAAGTATCTACAAAATTATCTATATCATCTATATTTGTTAAGAATGAAAATACTACCTCTTTAAATTCTTTAGTAGTTTTTAATTTTAATAAATATAATAAAGCATTAAAAAATATTTTTAATAAATTCAATATATACACTTTAAATTTTTTTATAGCATATAAGAAAAAGTGAAAAGAACTATCACCATTATAAATGGTATCATCAAAGTCATATACATTTATTTTCACTATTTTCCAAATCTCCTATTTCTATCTTGATATTCATCTATTACTTTATCTAACTCTTTAGTAGTAAAAGCTGGAAAATAAGTATTTACAAATTTCATTTCAGAATAAGCTAAGCTATACAACATAAAATTAGATATTCTTATTTCTCCACTAGTTCTAATCATTAAGTCAATCGGGGGAAGTTCATGATATAAATATCTATAAAATTCTTTTTCATCTATGTCTTCTAAAGATATTTTTCCTTCTTTATATAGATTTGCTATTTTTTTAGTAGCATCTATTATTTCTCTTTGACCTCCATATGCTATACATAGATTTAAAGTATAATCTCCTTTACTACTCTTTTCTAATTCTTCTAATTTCTCTTTTAATTCTTTATCCAAATATTCTAAATGTCCTGAAAAGACTATCTTAATATTCTTTTCATTTATCTTTTTTAAAAGTTTAACTGCTTCATTATAAAAAAGTTTCATTAAATAACCTACTTCTTCTTGCGATCTTTTAAAATTTTCTGTAGAAAAAGCAAAAAGACTTAAATATTTAATATTCTTTTTATAAAAAATATGTTTAACTAATTTTTTTAAATTTCTTGCTCCATATAAATGTCCAAGAGACGGCAATAAATTTTTTTCTTTAGCCCATCTTCTATTACCATCCATAATTATTGCAATATGTTCCATTTACTATTCCTCACAATTTAATAATATAAATA
>CAJPPJ010000064.1 GCA_905372515.1 uncultured Eubacteriales bacterium | reverse complement strand
AAAGAACTTTATATTTTTATTAGAAAAGAAAATCCTGAATTTATTATAAATAATTTAACTTTTTATAATAATGATAAATTTTTTGATAGTGATTCAAAAGAAACTCATTATGAATATCAACTAAATAGTTTATATCTTTTTAGTAAATTATTCTTAAAAGATATGATAAAAAATAATAAAGGTTATATTCTTAATACATTATCAATTGATTTTTATAATCAAAATATTTTAAATGCTGATTATTTAGGCTTAGAAGCATATTTAAAAGAATTAACTAGGTATGTAAATAAGGTTTTAAAAAAAGATAAATTAAATATTTGTTTTTCTTCACTTTTATTAAAAAATAGAAAAGATTTGAATACTATAGCTAAATACAGTTTAAAAAAAATAAATTCTAGAAATACTGATATTAAGTTAAAAATGTTATATAACTTATATAAGATATTTAATAAGGAGAAATAGATGAAAAAAATACTTGTAATATTAATGTTAGCTTTTATGCTAGTTTCATGTAATCAAAATAAAAAAGTAGATACAAATAAAGACAAAGAAAATAAAAAGACAGAAGATATACTAAAAACTAAAGTAGAAGAAGATATAAATCCTAATTTAGAATCAGAAGTAACTGTAGAATAAAATAGTAATAATTTACTATTTTTATTTTTTTGTAGCAAAAAAATATAATTTTTGATATAATACAAAAAGAGTGAAAAGCTCCTTGCTAGAAATAGCCAGTAAAGACCAGAAGGAGGTGAAAATATGCGTAATTATGAAATAATGTTTATCGTTAGACCAAATCTTGAAGTAGCTGAAATTAAAAAAGTAGCTGAAGATTACAAAGCATTAGTTTTATCAACAAAAGCACAAAATGTTGAATTAAAAGAAATGGGTCAAAGAGAATTAGCATATGAAGTTAAGAAATTTAAAACAGGATACTATTTCTTATTAACTTTCAAAACTGATAATGTTAAAGATATTAAAGAGTTCGATAGAGTAGCAACAATAAGTGAAAATATTATTCGTCATTTAATAGTAAAAGATGAAAAATAGGAGAAACATATGAATAAAGTATTTTTAATTGGTAGATTAACTAGAGATCCAGAACTTAGATATACAACTAATCAATCAGCAGTAGCAAATTTTTCTATAGCTGTTGATAGAAATTTTAGAAGAGAAGATGGAACTCAAGAAACAGATTTTATCAATATTGAAGTTTGGAATAAACCAGCAGAAAATGTAAACAAATATTTAAAAAAGGGAAGTCAAGTTGCTATAGATGGAAGTATCAGAATGGATAGATTTAATGATAAAGATGGTAATGCTAGAACAACATATAGAGTTGTAGCAAATAATGTACAATTTTTATCTAAAGTAGATTCAGTTGAAGCAGATTCAGGTGTTAGTTCAGTTAAACCATCTGATTTTAATGTAGATGATACAACAGATATATATTCAGATTTTGGAAAAGATATTAAAGTCGATGAAATTAGCGATGAAGAATTACCTTTTTAGGAAAGGAAATAAATAATGGCAGATTATCGTAATAATAGAAGAAAAAAAGTATGTTTAATATGTAGTGGTAAAGAAGTAAACTATAAAGATGTAGAAACTTTATCAAAACTTATTAATGAAAGAGGTAAAATATTACCAAGAAGAGCTACAGGTGCATGTGCTAAAGATCAAAGAATTATTGCAAGAGAAATTAAGAAAGCTAGAGCAATAGCACTATTACCATTTGCAAGAGATTAATTGTCAAATAAAAAATAAATAATAATATAAATATTTATCTATCATAATTATTTTGTATAATTATGATAGATAGGTGATAGTATGAAAAAAAAAATAAAAGGTAGTTTTAAATTGTTTTTATCAGCTTTGTTTTTTTTCGTACTATCTTTTTTTATAGTTCTAAATATTTATGGTTCTTGGCAAAAAATTAGAAAAATAAAGCAAGAAAAGGATAGAACTGAAAAAGAAATAATTAAATTGAAACAAAAAGAAGAAAAATTAAATTCTGATGTTGAAAAGTTAAAAAATCCAGAATATGTTGCAAGATATCTTAGAGAAAAGTTTTTATATTCTAAAGAAGGAGAGTACATTATTCGGATTCCTAAAGGTGAAGCGTGAAAGAAGTAATAAAATATATAGAAAACCTAAAGATAAAAGAAAATGATAATGTTGTTTGTGCAGTTTCTGGAGGGCCTGATTCGATGGCTCTTTTACTCATTTTAAAATCATTTAAAGATTTATATCATTTTAATATAGTAGTAGCACATGTAAATCATCATTTGAGAAAAGAAAGTGATAAAGAAGAAAGATATATTAGAGATTTTTGTGAACAAAACAATCTTATATTTGAAATATATGATTATTTTCCAAGAGATTTAAAAAACTTGGAAGCTAAAGCAAGACAAGCTAGATATGAATTTTTTGAAAAATTAGTAGATAAATATAATTCAAAATATTTATTTACTGCACATCATTCAGATGATCTTATTGAAACAATTTTAATGAAGTTGGTAAGAGGTAGTACAATAAATGGGTATAAAGGATTTAGGATAGAAGATAATAGAAAAAACTACACTTTATATAGACCTTTATTACTTGCAGATAAAAAAGAGATATTGAAATACTTAAAAGAAAAGAAACAAAAATATTTTATAGATAAAACTAATAAAATAAGTTTATTTACACGAAATAGATATAGACTTAAAATAATACCACTTCTTAGAAAAGAAAATCCTAACATTAATACTTCTTTTTTAGATTATTCAGTTGCTATAGATGAAATGAATAGTTATATAGATAAACAAGTAGATAAAGTTTATGATAATATTGTTTCAAATAAAAAAATAGATTTAGAAAAATTTAATAAAGAAGATATAATTATTAAGAAAAAGATTCTGGAAAGATTTTTAGAAGAAGAATATCAATCTGATATTGTTGAAATTAATAAAAGACATATTAATTCAATTCTTTTATTGACCAATGATTATTCAGGTAAGAAAACTTTAGATATGCCTTTTAATAAAGTTATAGTTAGAGAGTATAAAGAATTATATTTTTATAAAGAAAATCATTATATTCAAAAAGAAGAAATATTAGATA
>CAJPPJ010000063.1 GCA_905372515.1 uncultured Eubacteriales bacterium | reverse complement strand
TTAAAAACGTATTTAATTGTTTTTTAGTAGCACCTACACTGGAAAGTATTCCTATTTGTTTTATTTTTTCTGCAAAAGAAATGCTAAAACTATTATTTATTATTACAAAAGAAGCTATTATAACTATGGCTATCGCAAAATAAGATAATATATTTAAAACTTTCATATTATCATTTTTACCATCATAGTAATCATATATTCCTTCATTTTTTTCATACTTAGTATTTTTAATAATATTTTCAAATTCTTTAGTATTTTTATAATTTTTAAGTTCAACATAAAGATTTACTTTACTATAATCTTTTATCTTAGTAAATTTTACATATGGCATGTATCCAGAAAAATAACCTGAAGCATCTTTTATATTTAGTAACATCTTATTTTCACTATATAAGTATTTATCAAACTCTAATTTACCTTTTACTACTTTTATTATTTTTTTATCAATATACTTATTATCTATATGATAAACATCTGGATTATTTTTATCTACATATAAGTAATAATAATCTTTTACTAATTTATTATTTAATATGTAATCTATTTTAGATTTATCTACATCTATTATTTTATAATGATAAGCTCCATTATTTTTAAATGTAATTTCTCTAATAGATTTATTTAAGTTTTCTTTAACATTAAATATTGTAAATATTAAAGAAACAGATAAAGATATACCTAAGATAATCGCTAAAAATAACTTTTTATTTACAAGAATATTCTTTTTAACTAAATTTAGAAGTATTTTCATATTACTTATCTACCTCATCTTTAATTATTTTTCCATCTTCTATAGTAATAATTCTATCTGCTTCTTTAGCAACATTTAAATCATGAGTAATAAGTATAATTGTTTGATTATATTCTTTATTATATTTCTTTAATAAATCCATTATTTCTTTACTTCTCTTAGTATCTAAATTACCTGTTGGTTCATCTGCAAGAATTAATAGAGGTTTTGTAATAATAGCTCTTGCAATAGAAACTCTTTGTTGTTCTCCTCCTGAAAGTTCATTTGGTAAATGATTAACTCTTCTTTCAAGTCCAACATATTTGATAGTATCATCTAATAACTTTTCATCTATTGTTTTGTTATCTAATAAAAGTGGTAATGTTATATTTTCTTTAACACTAAGTATTGGTATTAAGTTATAAAATTGATAAATAATTCCTATATTCCTTCTTCTAAACACTGCCATTTTATCTTTAGAAAGATTCGAAACTTTTGTATTATCAATAAAAATATTTCCATTACTAGCTTCATCTACTCCTCCAATTAAATGAAGTAATGTTGATTTACCTCCTCCACTTCTTCCAACTATTGCAACAAATTCTCCTTTTTCTACCGAAAAATTCATATCATCTACTGCTACTACTTTATTTTTACCTTTTCCATATACTTTTGATAAATTTTCAACTCTTAATATTTCCATTATTTTCTCCTTCAATAACAATATATTATTCTAAAGTGACTTTAAAATGACAAAAAAATGAAATTATTTATTAATATTAATTTCATTTATTTTGTTATAATCACTATAATTTAAAATTAAAGTTACTTTAGAATTACTTTTATATAGATTTGCAAAATTAGTTAAATCTATTTTCACTTGTTTTATAATATTATTTTCTTTTATAATATCTACTTTATTTAATCTATTGTCTCCTATAAATTCTTTCTTTTCGAGATAATATAAATCTTTATTACTTATACTATTATTATTTAATTTAGATATTATAGCTTTAATTTTTTCTATATCAAAAAAATTAAAATATAAACTAGGATTATTAGTTAAAATATAATTCTTATTATGATATTTCAAAAATATATCTTCTATTAAATAATATTCGCTTTCTTCTTTAGTGCTTTTATATATAAAGTGAGCTTTGTTTTTATTGTTTTCTCCTCTATATATAGTTTTTATATTATCTATTTCTAATATATACTCAAATCTAAAATTCTTATTAGCAAATTCTTTACACTCTTGTTTTTCTTCAACTTTATTTACCTTTTTAATATTTTTTTTCATATCTTTTTTAGAATTAATTTGAAATACAAAATATATAAAAAGTATCAAAATAACTATATAAAACACTATATTTGCTATTTTAATTATTTTCTTCATTATTAAACCTTTTATAGAGAAAATCTTCTTTTTTATGTCCGTTAAAAAAGTCTTTAATATTCATTTTCTTCTTGCCTTCTTCTTGAATAGAATAAACTTTTATAGTTCCATTTTTACATGCTATTTCTAAATAATCCTTAATATCTACTACTTTCCCTATTTCATCTATAACATTTTTTCCTAGTCTAACATCATATAACTTATATTTTTTATTATTTAAAAAAGCATATGCTCCTGGAACACTATCTAAAGATCTAATCTTATTAAAAACTGATACAAAGTCATTATTAAAATCTATAAGTAATTCTTCTTTATTTAATAGTTTAATAATTGTTACATCCTCTTCTTTTTGCTTTATTCTTTCATTAGTTGAATTTATTATAGAAGGTAACGTATCCATAAGTAAATCTCTACCTAAAATAGAAAGTTTTTTGTTCATAGTATCAAAATTGTCTTCTTCTTTTAATTCTATCTTTCTTTGAGATATCATATCACCATTATCCATAAGTTTATCCATATACATAATAGTAATACCTAAATATTTTTCACCATTTTCTATAGCTCTATTTATAGGTGCACCTCCTCTATATTTAGGAAGAAGAGATGCATGAACATTTATTGCTTTATATTTAGTAAAAAACAATAACTCTTCTGGTATTATTTGCCCATATGCTGCTGTTATTATGATATCAGGATTTTTATCTATAATAGTTTGATAATCTTGTTTTATTTTTTCAGGTTGAAATACTTCAATATTATTTTTTACTGCAATTTCTTTTATAGGTGAAAAACTTATTTTGTTATTTCTTCCTCTTACTTTATCAGGTTGAGTTACTACCAATAAAACTTCAGTATCAGTTATTAATTTTTCTAATATTGGTACTGCAAAATCTGGAGTTCCCATAAATACTACTTTTAAATCTTTCATAAATTTTCTAATCTATAAGGATTAAACCTTGTTCCTTTTCCACTTATTATTTTTAA
>CAJPPJ010000062.1 GCA_905372515.1 uncultured Eubacteriales bacterium | reverse complement strand
ATATATAAATATAAAGAGATCTTTAATGATAATATTTAGCGCTATATTTATTTTTGTTTTTATATATGCTAATAAAACATATAAAAGTATAAATTCATTTAATAAGACATCAAAATATTCATATTCTTTGGTAGCATTAGAAGAAAAAAGTCCTAGTAAAGAAACAATTGCTTATGTAAATGAAAGTGATGAAACAAAAAAAATAGCAGAAGAAATAAAAAATTTATATCAAGATAATACTTTAAAAGAATATAAAAGTTATGAAGAGTTAATAAAAGATTTATTAACTAAAAAAATAAAATATGCTGTATTACCTGTAGATTTTAAAAATTTATTAAATAATAAGAATGATTATAGTAAATTTAAAGTTTTAGTTACTAGATCAATAGTCAAGAAGAAAACTAGCACAAAAGGTATAGATAAGCCATTTACCATGCTTTTACTTGGAACAGATGAAGATGCATCTAGTAAAGGAAATAGTGATGTAATAATGTTAGTAACTGTAAATCCTAAAACTATGAATGTAACTATGTTAAATATTCCAAGAGATACTAATTTTAGACTAGCATGTACTAATGATAATGAAAGAAAGATAAACTATGCAAGTGATGATTGTATTATAAAAACATTAAATCAAATCTTTAATGTAAATATAGATTATTATGTAAAAGTAGATTTTAAACTAGTAGTAGATTTAGTTGATATTTTAGGTGGTATTGACATGAATGTTCCTCATGCTATATGTGAACAAAATTCTAAAAGACAGTGGGGAAAAAACGTAGTTTTAGTAGAAAAAGGCGAACAAAAATTAAATGGTGAGCAAGCTTTAGCACTTGCAAGACATAGAAAAAATAATACTCCAGAACATTATAAGTATTGTCCAAAAGATAAAAAATACCAAGAAGGTTTATTTAATGATTTTGTTAGAAACGAAATGCAACAAGAAATAATAAAGGCAATTATAACAAAGGCAAAAACTATTAATAGTATAGATAAATTCCAAACTATATTATCTAAATTGTCATCTAGAGTTAATACTAATATGGGAAGTAATACAATTTTATCTTTTTATAATTTCTTAATTAATTCTAATAAAAATGTTCATATTGATAATATGAAATTAGCAGGATCAGACCAATATATTAAAGTTAGTTGGTATAAAACTCCAATATACTTTTATGTACCAAATAAAGAAAGTATTGCAGAGTTAAGAGATTACATGGCTTTTAATTTAAGTAATAATTCAAAAAGAAAAGTAGATTTTAGTTTTGATTATGATCCAGATGTTAACTATACACCTAAACAAATAGGAGCAGGTCCATATTTGACTAATTATAAACATAATTTATTACCAGATTTAACTAAATTAGGTCAAGATGAAGCAGAGAAATATTTAAAATTACATAATATTAAATATAATATAGTTTATAAGACTTCTAATGTAGGTGGAAAAATATTATCACAAAGTGTAGAAGCTAATACAAAATTAGAAAATGTGAAATCTATTACATTAACTATTAGTAAAAAAGAAGAAATAAAAATAGAAAATTGTGAAACGAGTGTAGAAGAAAAATGTAAAATACCAGATTTTACAAATAAAAATATAAATTATATTAAGAAATGGGAAAGTTCTTATTATACTAATTTAAATATTAGTTATTATTTAAATAATGTATTAGTTAATTCTAAAAATATTGATGCTAGTAAAAAAATAGTAAATCAAAGTAATAAAAATATTTTACCTAAAGATTTAACTGTAAAAGAATTAAAATTATATTTTGAATAATTAATATAGGAGGGATTTTATGAAAATTCTAGTTGTATATTATTCCTATTCTGGAATAACAAAAAGATTAGCAGAAGATATAGCTCTTATTACTAATGGTGATTTAATAGAAATAAAAATAGATAAACCATATTCTTTTTCTTATAATACAGCAGTTAAAGAGGTAAGAGAACAAATAGAAAAACAATATTGTCCCAAAATAATATCGGATTTAGAAAATGTTAATAACTATGATACTATTTTTATAGGATCACCTAATTGGTTAAAAACTTTTGCTCCTCCAATTCTTTCTTTTTTAAAAGAAGTAGATTTAAGTAATAAAACTATAATTCCATTTTGTACACATGGAGGTGGAGGATTTGGAAGAATGCTAGATGATTATAAAAAAGAATGTAAAAATTCTATTATAAAAAATGGTATAGCATTAAAAGGAAATTATAATTTTGAAGAACTTAAAAGTTCAATACAAAATATTTTATAAGTTAATTTAAAATAAAAAGTAGTGATATATACTACTTTTTATTTTTTGTTCGATTGATTTTTACTTAGTTAAATAAGTATAATGAAGTAGAGGTTTTTATGGAAAAAATATATATAGTAAATGATTTAGTAAAAAAAGATTACATATTAAAGAATAAAGATGAAAAAGTATTAACAAAAAAAGAATTTATAAATAAATATTATTATAATTATGAAGATAGTATATTAAAAATAATGAATGATTATAATAAAAATTATGAAGTAGCAAAAGAAATGTTTAAATACTTAGTTTTTACTAATGAAAATAATGCTAAAACAGAGAAACTTAAAAATCTTTTAGAAATAAAAAATAATTTAATAGAAAATAAAAGTTTTAAAAATTATGTAAAAGAACAAGAATTAATTTTTGTTAATATTCCTCATAGTAAACTTCTTAATGAAATTGGTTGTTTTAACAATAAAGAATATTTAGATAAAAAGAATTTCTATACAGTACATAAGAACATAACAGAAGAAGTAATCTATGTGTTTGAAAAAATTTCTGAATTAATAAATAATGGAGTTTTATTAAATGATATAAAAATAATATATAATGATGATTATGATAATTTAATAAAAAGATACGCTAAATTTTATTCTATTAATATGGAAGAAGAAATTGAGTTAAATGGTACTAAAATATTACAAGATTTTCTTAATAATCTTGATGAAACTTCATCTTTTGAAAAGTCTTTTAATTTAATAAAAAATAAATCAATCTTTAAAGATAAAATATTAAAATTAATTAATAGATCTATTTCTTCTTATGATTTTAATATTCAAAAAGAAATATTTAAAGAATTAGCTAAAAATGCTAAGATTTCAATTAAGTATAAAGAAATGTTAGAAAAAGTTGATATAACATATCAAGGAGAAAATAAACATATTTTTATTTTAGGTTTTAATGATAGTTATTATCCTAAAATAAAAAAGACTAAAGATTATATTAGTGAAGAAGAAAAAAATTTGTTAAATATTCCAAATAGTAGTGATGAAGTGATTGAACAAGAAGAAATGTTTAAGATATTTATTTCTAATAATCAAAATTTATATTTTTCAGTTACAATTAATAACAATTATAAATTATCTAGATATA
>CAJPPJ010000061.1 GCA_905372515.1 uncultured Eubacteriales bacterium | reverse complement strand
CTTCTATATCTTTAGTGTTCTCTTCAATAAATTTATCTATAAGTAACGAATTATCTTCATTATTTTTTTTAAATACATTTCTTATTTTTTCTTTTGATAAAACTATATTAGTAGTTATATTTATAAGATCTGTATCTTTTATACCTCTTAAAATAGTATTTTTTAATGCTAGTACTTCATTATCTGATTTTTTAAGATTCTCAGGTATATCTTCTAATTTATCAAACCCTACTCTTGAATGTTCTTTTTTATAATATTCTACTCCTATATTATACATTTCATCTAAATAAGTAACAAAATTTTTACCTACTTCTGGTTTTTTATGAAGATAATCTTGATATAATTTATTTTCTTCATCTCTCTTATAATGAGGAAATTTTAAAACATCTGCTAAATCTCTAATTCCATATCTTTTTATATCTTTATATGTTTTAACATTTTCTTCTGTACATAAATTTTTAACTGTTTTAAGTATTTCATCATCTCGATAATCATTAATTTCTCTTAAAATTTTATAATAATCTTCAAAATCTAGATTTTTCTTAAATTTAATTGTATAAAAAACTCTATGTCCTAATATTGCTTTTGTATTTAATTCTGCAAGAGATACTAAAGAAACTTTCAAACTATTAGGTAATAAAGAATACTCCGAATCAAATTTTATTTCTTGTTTTTTATCTTCTTCTTGTTTGATATTTTTTAATTCTAAAAATATTTCTTCTTTATCTTTTAAACTAAAATTTTCTATTCTATCATCTATCTTTTTTAAAGATAAGTCACTATTTATAGTTTTATCTTCTTTATAAAAGTTTTTTAAATTATCAAGTTGACCATTATTTAAAAGTGGAAATTTTAAAGCAAAGTCTTGACTCTTATTTGATAAGATTGGATTTTTATCTAAATACTCAATAATTTCTTTTTTTACTTCTTTTTGTTTTTCTTTATCAGATAAAATACTATATTTATATGCTTCTAGAACTTTTTCAAATTCTATTTTTTCACTTTCATTTTCAAATTCATTTAATAATTCATTAATTTCTTTAAATTCTAATTCTTCTATTATTTTCTTTATATCTATCATAATTTTAAACTTTCTTTTTTATAAATCTTTCTTTTCTTAATCTTGTTTCTATTCTTGCTCTTTGAATAAAAGCTAAAGCTATGACATTAAATACTAAACTAGTACCACCATAACTTAAAAATGGAATAGGAATTCCAGTTAATGGAATAAACGTTGAAACTCCACCAATGTTAACAAATAAATGAAGTGCCATCAAAAACATTATAGCATATGAATATGAAGCTTGATAATTATGATAACTACTTTTTGCTATTAACATAATTCTATAAAACATAAACATAAATAGTAAAATAATTACTATTCCACCAACTATTCCAAGTTCTTCTACTATTACAGGAAATATAAAGTCTGTATGGCTTTCTGGTAAATACAAATATTTTTGACTAGAATTAGCAAGACCTTTACCAAAAAGACCTCCATTATTAAATGCTATTAAACTATTACATAGTTGATTACCATCAGTATAAAATCTTTCTTGAGTACATACACCTTTAGTATTTAAACGATTTTGTTTTTCTTTAGATATTTTATTATAGATACTAGGAAGTGCTAATAAAGCTATTATTATAATTAAAAACATAAATATTTTAACAAAAGACTTTATTTGTTTACCAACTGGATTTATAAAGAATAAAAATACTGTAATTACAGATATTACCATCGCAGTTCCAAAGTCTGGTTGTAAAAATACTAATACTGCTCCTCCAAATCCAAGTAATATAGGAAATGCTAAATACTTAGGATCATCTAATTTATTTTTAAACTTATCATAATAAAAAGATGCTAAAACAATATAAAATATCTTAAATAACTCACTAGGTTGAAAACCTATTTTACCATTAAATAGTAATAACCATCCCCTAGTTTTATTAATAAATGTTCCTTTAAATATTAAATATATCAAAGATATTATAATAGCTATAAGAGCTATTATACTTATATTTTTATAATATTTACTATCTATAAATATTATTATAAAAAATGCTATTAAAGCTATTAATGCCCAAATAGATTGTTTAATAAAATAACCTAGTGGACTTTGATTATATCTTACTATAGCTGCTACATTGCTAGCTGAAAAAATCATAACAATACCAATCGCTATAAGTAAAATCATAACTATAAATAATGGAACATCTATTTTCTTTAATATCTTCATATATTAAATTATACTTTTTTTATAATTTTTAATAAAGTTATTTTTATAATCTTTAAAATTATTGTTTTTAATTGCTTCTCTTACTTCTTCCATCATTTTGATTAAAAACCTAGTATTATGAATAGATAAAAGTCTCATTCCATACATTTCATTTGCTACAAGTAGATGTCTAATATATGCTTTCGTATGATGTTTACAAGCATAACAATCACAATTTTCTTCTAATGCTGTAAAATCTTCTTTAAATCTTGCATTTTTAATACTTACTCTTCCTTTTCTTGTAAAGAAATTACCATGTCTTGCTATTCTTGTAGATAACACACAATCAAATATATCTATTCCTCTTTCAATAGATTCAAGCATATCTATTGGTTCACCTACTCCCATTAAATATCTAACTTTATCTTCAGGTAAATAAGGAGTTGCAAGTTCTACCATCTTTATTTTAGTATTTTGACCTTCTCCTACACTTACTCCACCTACTGCAAATCCATCAAATGGTAAAGAAGTAGTATATTCTGCACTTATCTTTCTAAGTTCAGCAAACTCTCCACCTTGTACTATACCAAACAAACTTTGATTTTCATTTTTATGAGCTTCTAAACATCTTTTAGCCCATCTAAAAGTTCTTTCTATAGAGTTTTTCATATAATCGTAAGTTGCAGGATATGGAGGACATTCATCAAGTACCATAGCAATATCTGAATCTAATTTATTTTGAATTTCTATAGATTTTTCTGGTGTTAAAAATAAATTTCTTCCATCTAAATGACTTTTAAACTTAACTCCATCTTCAGAAATATCTTTAGGTCTTGCTAAAGAAAATACTTGAAAACCTCCAGAGTCTGTAAGTATAGGTCCATCCCAATTCATAAAACTATGAAGTCCTCCAGCTTTTGCTATTAAATCTTCTCCTGGTCTTAAATGCAAATGATAAGTATTGGATAAAATAACACCTGCTTTAGTTTCTTTTATTTCATCAAAAGACATAGTTTTAACTGTAGCTAAAGTTCCTACTGGCATAAACATAGGAGTCTCATAACTTCCATGATTAGTATGTAATATTCCATATCTTGCTTTTTCATCTTTTTTTATTAATTCATATTTAACTTTCATAATATCACCTGGTGTTATTATATCAAAAAAATAAAAAAGATATAGAAAAATCAGAAAATATTGTATAATGATGGTGATGAAAACGAAGAAGAAAATAAAAATATTAATTATAGTAATTTTACTATTTATAATTTTAGGTATTGTTGATTACTTTAGAGTTAAAAATGATCACTTTCCATTATTTGCAATAAATATTGTAAATAATAAAAATAACAAACAACTTTTTGTTGGACCTTTTTATATTATAAAAAGAGAATATAGAGAACAAAACGAAAGATTTAGTGAATCATTTAATGTTTATTTTAATTT
>CAJPPJ010000060.1 GCA_905372515.1 uncultured Eubacteriales bacterium | reverse complement strand
CATAATTTATAAAATATTTTTTAGATCTAAAACTATTAAATATATCTTCAGCACAAACATTTATATATTGTGAAAAGCAAAAATAATTATGTTTAAAAATATCACATTCTCTTACTTTACCTGCAAAAGGATACAAATCACAAAATAATCTTTTATGAATTGTTTTATAATGTTCAAAATCTAAATTACCTTTAACAGGATGTTGATATAAATCAGTAAATTTTATTGCTACTATTTCTCTTTCAGCATCACTTAAGTCTGTTTCATCTTTTATATTTAGCTTATTTTTTAATACTTTAGTTCCTTCATAACAATAAATCTTATCTTCTGTTTCTAAATCATCTATATATGCCATTAACCTCTCCTATGTTTTGTTAATACTTTTTTTAACTCATCTTTAGTTGTATTAGTTCTCAAACATTTATATATTTTAAATATTATATCTTTATTTAAAGGCATATCTTCTTGTGCCATAGTACCATTTATTTTTTTAATTTGTTTAATTATTTTATCTTTATCTTTCATATTTTCTCCTTAAAATAAGTTAAAAACTTACAATTTAATGTAAGTTTTTAATTTAAGATATTATTAACATATGCTGTATATTGTTTTTCTAAATCTATGTCATATAATTTAAATTTATTTTTCTTTCTTAAATCTATTAAAGCTTGTGCTTGTGTTACAGAATAATTCTTTTCAATTTTATTTTTAACCAATTTTTGAACGATTTTTTCTCTTAATTCTTTTAATGAAGCTTTTTTCTTTTCACCAGTTTTTAATATTATATGATATCCATATTCTGTTTCAACTGGTTCTTTTGTCATTTCATTTATTTTTAACTTATCTAAAGCTTCTCTAAAATTCTTAGTTAAACTATCTAAATTAACAAAACCTAAATCTCCACCTTTTTCTTTTGAATCTTTAGAATATTCTTTTGCTAATTTTTCAAAACTTTCACCTTTTTCTATTCTCTTAATTAACTCTTGTGCAAAACTTTTAGCTTTTTTCTTAGCAGCATCAGAACTATTTTCAGGTGCTATAAGTATATGACTTGCTTTTATTTCTCCCTTTTCTTTTTGATATTCATCATTTATTTCTTTATCAGTAATTGTATTTTTTAAATATTCTTGTGTAGCTTGTCTTTTCTTATAATTAAGTCTAATTGCTTCTTCTACTTCAGTTTGATTTTTTAAACCTAAAACTTTTGTAATAAATTCATCAAAAGTAGAATATGTAGAAGAATATCTAGTTTGATATGTCACCATAAGAGTATTTAATTCTTTTTGATAATATTCATCTTCTGCTGTATTTTTCTTATATAACTTATTTAATATATCTTTATCTACTTCATTTAAAATTGTATCTAAACCATTTTTTTCTTTTAATTTTTTATATAAATCATTAGTCGATATCTGATTACTACCATACTTAGCAACTAATTCTTTATCACTTACATTATTTTTATTATTACAGGAAGTTAAACTAATAACTACTAAAAGTAATATAAATAAATATTTTATTTCTCTTTTCATTTTCTCTCCATTTATCAAATAATATTATAATCAATTTTTATAAAATTAACAAATTATCTGTTTCTTTATGTTAATAATTTTACTTTCTTTACTCATTTCTAATTGTTTAAATATATTTTCTATGCCAACATCTATAGCATTAGTTTTATAATTTTTTTCTTTATTTATAACCGCATTTACTTCTTTTATATCCTCTTTACTAAAATCTTCTTTATCCATATATAAATAAATATCTTCTAAAATTAGATTCATTTTCTTTTTTGAAAACAAAGCATCTTCATCTATTACTTTATTTTCAGAGTCTTCTCCTAAAATAGATTCTTTTAAACTAGAATTCAAATGAGCATTTCTAACATTATGAAATCTAGTTATTATATCTTTAACTAGGTTAATATCTTTACTACCTGCTAATACAAATTCATCATAATCTTCTTTAATCTTTTCCATCTCTTTTAGAGCTAATTTTCTTCTATCAATTAACTCTATAGGAATAATTCTATTTAACTTTTCACTTAATTCTATAGAAGCTTTAATACTAGCATCATCTACTTTTTCAAAACAAATAATACTACTTGGTTGAATTTTTTGATATTTTTCTTTATTTATATCTTGTAATTCAATAACTAATTCAGAATATCCTTTTCTAGTATTATTAGCTAGATTATCAGGTGTATAATATGTAGCACCATAAGAAATTAAACTTGGTACAAAAGTTGTAGATTTCATATCTTCATTAGACATTTCCATTAAACTTTCACTATCAAAATCATTAATAGATATAATTATTTTACCTTTATCATCTACAACTCCAGGATTAGATTCATTTATATAGCTGTAACATAATGCATGATTTTCAGAAAACTTTCTAGTATTCCATCTATTATAAAAGTTTTTTTCTTTACTACCTTTATTATATGCATCCATAACAGATACAACTCTTCCAAATTCTTTATCTAATTCTTTTATATAATAGTACTTACCAAGTGATGTTTTATATTCTTTTATTTCATAAATATCTTCTTGAAGTTTGGAAATTAATTTTTTAGTATAAGAACTTCTTAAATATTTATCTAATGTAAGTGTAGATAATAAATCCTCTGATGTTATATCAATACCAAGTTCTTTATACTTTTTATATAAATCCATATAATATTCTTGACCTTTTTTATCTTTTAAAGGTTTATCTTCTACACTATTTAAAAGTTCAACTATTTCAAGTGCTTTTTTTTCTAATTGTAATTCTTTACTACTATTTTCATCTACATTTTTATATTTTTCTTTTATTTCTTCTAAATCATTAAAATTTTTAAATTTCATATATATTAAATTACCAAAAAATCTTTCTATAAATTTATCATATGATGGATTTTCAAAAAATTCTTTATCTCTCTCTTTTTTGTATATTTCTAAATAATTTTTAATATATGAATAATCAATATCTTCAACTATCGTACATTTAGAAGTTAAAGTCATATAAGAAATTATATTTTTTTCTTCTTCACTAAATTCATAATTAGGATCATTTATCTTTTCATTAACTAATTTTAAAAATTGATCTGGTTCTTCTCCTCCTTGATTAGATTTCAAACGATAATTTAATTTTTTTAAAATATCTTCTATTAAAGGAAGCTGAAATTTATAATTATCTTTCAAATTATTAAAAGTAAAATTAAATACATTAAGAACTTCTTCATGATTCGATAAATTAATTATTAATTCTTCTAATCTTGGATATCTTACTATTAATTCTAAATTATCATCTCCTATAAGTTTTCTTATTTTTTCATCTAATATTTTAATATTTAAAGTATCAAATAAATTAGAATTATTTTCTAAGTATCTTTCTAATAAATCACTTTCTTCTTTAGAAAAAGATTCTTTATCATTTTTTTCTAGCTCTTTTTTATAAGCAAAATTTAATAAGTCATAGAAATTTAAATCACTTCTATTTGCATAATTCAAATAAGTATGATCTTTTACAATCAATTTTTTTAATATTGAACTAGGAATTAAATTTCCAAAGCTGTTTTGAAAACTACTAGTTAATAACTCTTTCAATTCTTCTTTAAAAGATTTTGATCTATATTCTTCGACATTATACATAAATATATCTCCTATATAAATTATATTATAAATTAAAACAACTTTATATTATTAAAGTTGTTTGTTTTTTTCTATTTGTCTCATTATTTTTAATTTTTCTTCTATTCTTT
>CAJPPJ010000059.1 GCA_905372515.1 uncultured Eubacteriales bacterium | reverse complement strand
GTTTTCAATATATTTTTATTATTTTCATTTAAATTTATATAATATTTTTCATTTGATTTAGTATATCCTTTTCCTGATTTTTCTTCCATTAAATAATATTTTTGGAATGCTAAATTATCTATTTCCAAATATTCTTTATCTACTATATACTGATTTAGATAATTATTATTTTCATCATATAGTTTAAATGTTGTACCTTTTAAACTATAATGGATATTGTCTTCAAATTTATTAGTATCTTTATCAATTTTTCTAATGATAATTTTTCCTTTATTAAATTTTAATTTTATATTAAAAGAATAATCATTTACTTTTCCATAACTCATTAAACTTTGATATTTATAATCATAATATACAAATGTTGATTTATTATTCAGCATTTTCTTTTTAAATTCAATGTTTATTTCTTTTTCTATATCACTTTTTACAATTAGTTTATTATTTAATATCTTAATATTTTCTTGATTAACTTCATAACTATTTAAAACATTATTTTCATCATTAAGTTGATATTCTTTTTTAATACTTAAATTATTTAAACTTTCTTTGAATTTTGGTAATTTATAATGATTTTGAACTAAATATTCTAACTCTTGAATATAATTTAAAAAATTATTAGTTATAATATTTTGTTTAGTTTTATCTAAAATTTCAAATTTAAGATTTGGCGCAACAGTTTTCCATATTAATAATTGAGTAATTGCATACCATGTTTTATCTTCATGTCCTGGATACATATATCCATAATAAGATAATAAACTAATTCTATCTAAAATATCTTTATTTATATTATTAATATTTTTTAGTTCATATCCAGTATATAAATAGTTTTCTTTAGCAGTTTTAAGCGGTTCTATACAATATGCAAAATTGTTATCTTCTTTATTTCTAATAATGACAAATCTCCCTTTTTTTACATTGTTATTATTAGTTCTAGAATAATATAAATCAACCCAATCATTTATAACAAATTCGTTCTTCTTTATTTCTTCCGCTTTAACATAAGTAAAACCAAATAACCCTATAATAGTAAGTATAATAATTAATAGTTTTTTCATAATTCCTCCTACTATTACATAAAGTTATTCAAATAAATTTTCTTTTTTCCGAAAAAAATAAAAAAAAACAGAATTTTTATACTGTCTTTTTAATATTAAATTCTAAAATAAATATTCTTCATTTATCTGAGATAAAGCTTTTAAATTAATATCTACAAATTTATTATTTATATAATAATAATATGCTGCTGCACCAATCATTGTGGCATTATCTGTACAATATTTCATTTCTGGATATGAATAAATCAAATTATTCTCTTGTGCTATTTTTTCTGTAATTTCTCTTATTCCACTATTTGCTGATACTCCACCTGCTAAATATATAGCTTTTACTTTATATTTATTTAATGCATTTGTTATTTTTGAGTAAAAAATTTCTTTTATTGTCTCTTGAAAACTATTTGCCAAATCTTCTTTAACAATAACGTGATTTTTCATATTTTCATTATTAACTAAATTTAATACTGCACTCTTTAATCCACTAAAACTAAAATTACAACTAAAATCTTGCAATGGCTTTGGTAAATTATAACTATGCTTTCCTAATTTAGATAACTTATCAATTTTTGGTCCTCCTGGATATTCTAAATTCATAAGTCTTGCTACTTTATCATAACATTCACCAACAGCATCATCTAAAGTTGATCCTATTACTTTAAATTTCATATGATCTTCCATTAAAACCAAGTCAGTATGTCCACCAGAAACTATTAATATTAAAGCAGGAAATACAAAATTAGTGTTTAAATTATTAGAATATATATGACCTATCATATGATTAACAGCTATTAAAGGCTTTTTATAAATTAAACTTAAAGTTTTAGCTACTTCTACTCCTACTAATAAAGAACCAATTAATCCAGGTCCATATGTAACAGCTATAGCATCTATATCATTAATACTCATTTTTGATTTTTCTAAAACTTCTCTTAAAACAAAAATAAAATTTTTCAAATGTTCTCTTGAAGCAATTTCTGGTACAACTCCACCATAATTTTTATGTATATCTATCTGAGAAGAAATAGATGTTGCAATATCAAATTTTCCATTTTTAACTATACTGAAACTAGTTTCATCACAACTTGATTCAATAGCTAATATATATATATCTTTTTTCATGAACTTTTTCTCTCTTCTGCTTCTGTTCTTTTTAAATAATTGGCATCTACTAGTTCTACTGGTGTTGGCTTCAATTTTATTGCATAATTTATAACTTTTTCAAAATTAACATTTGAAATTTCAGTATTTTCAAATAAGACTTCATCGTATGAAATATAAACATAATTGTTTATATCAATTAACTTTTTCTTTAAATCTTCTATTTGAATATATGATTCGGGCATAATTATTTCTTCATTTTTAAAAATCGTTGCATAAAATGATGAACGTCTTGCTGAAATTATAGGTACTTTATATTCACTATTTGAACTCAATGCCATTGTAGTTAATTTAGATATTGTTATTATTGGAATATTTAATGCATATGCTATAGTTTTGGCTATAGTTAAACCTATTCTTATTCCTGTGAAAGATCCAGGACCATTTGATACTATAACTTTGCTTAATGATGATATATCCTTTTTAGTTTGCTCAAATAGCTTATTTATATATATTAAAGTCAAATCTGTCATATTATTTTCCAACTTTTGATTAAAAGATAATAAAACTTTTTGATTTTCATATAAAGCTATATTTAATATTTTATAACAAGTATCAATATATAAAATCATTATATTTCTCCACAAAGATTTTCATATTTTTCACCTATTGGTTTAATATAGACTACTCTTTTATTTTCAGTTAAAATTTTAAAATTCAATTCTAAATATTCTTCAGGCAAATATTCTTTTATAGTATCTCCCCATTCAATTATAGTTACTCCATTTTTATTATAATAATAATCAAAGTCTATAGAATCCGCTTCTCCCTCTAAACGATAAACATCCATATGAAATAACGGTAATTCGCCATTATAATATTCTTTTATAATAGTAAATGTTGGAGAAGTAACATTATCATCTATTCCCATAGCTTTAGCAAAAGCTTTTGTAAACAAAGTTTTTCCACTACCTAATTCCCCATTTAATACTATAACCATATTAGGAAATTTTTCTGATTCAATATTTTCAGCTAATAAGATTGTATCATTTTCATTATTAAGAACTAACTTTTTATCCATCTTTACCTCTATACAAATATAATTATACAATATTTTTAACACAAAAAAAATATTGGCAACGTCCTATTTTAGCTAATCACTATCTTCGGCTCTGAAAGGCTTAACTTCTGTGTTCGGGATGGGAACAGGTGTAACACTTTCGATATCGTCACCAATATAAACAAATTATAACATATAATTTTAAAATTGTATAGTTCTCTGAAAACTTAGATAATGTATAGAGATTCATCCAAATCCAAATTATGGATAAATCCTCGATTTATTAGTACTGGTCAACTCAACATCTTACAATGCTTCCATCTCCAGCCTATCAACCTGGTAGTCTTCCAGGAATCTTACTTGCTTACGCAATGGGAAAACTCATCTTGAAGTTGGCTTCCCGCTTAGATGCTTTCAGCGGTTATCCATTCCATACATAGCTACTCTGCGCTGCAGCTGGCGCTACAACAGATACACCAGAGGTATGTCCATCCCGGTCCTCTCGTACTAAGGACAGCTCTCCTCAATTTTCCTACGCCCACAACAGATAGGAACCGAACTGTCTCACGACGTTCTGAACCCAGCTCGCGTGCCACTTTAATGGGCG
>CAJPPJ010000058.1 GCA_905372515.1 uncultured Eubacteriales bacterium | reverse complement strand
GTATTCTTTCTTCAATAATAAAATTAATAGATGGATATTTATTATAAACAAAATGTGCTGTTTGAATAGTCCTAGGTAATGGTGATACATAAGCTATATCTATATTACTTGGAAGTAGTTTAATAGAATCTATAACCATCTTTTTACCTTGCTCAGTTAATGTAGACCAATATATTTCTTTATCAGATAATAACTGTTTAACATTATCCGTTGCTTCACCATGTCTTAAAAAAATTAAATTCATTATTTACTCCTAATATTATAATAATCCAAAATAAAAAATTACAAAATAAAAAACTTACGAATAATCGTAAGTTAAATTCTATTTGGAGGACCTAGCCGGACTCGAACCGACAATCGGGGAGTTGCAGTCCCATGCCTTACCAATTTGGCTATAGATCCATTACAAAGTAATTATAACAAGTACAATTACTTTATTCAATATTTTTTATTTATCTCTTATATAAGCATCATAATCTTCTTTTAATCTATTTATTACTTTTTCTGTTTCTTCTTTAATGAAACTATCTTCTAAAGTCTTATTAAATGAATTAAATGTAAGTTTAAATGCTAATTGTTTTTTACCTTTTTCTATTTTGTCACCATCATAGTAATCAAATAATTCTACATTAACTAAATCTCTAGAACATGCTTTTTTTATAGAATTTTCTACATCTTCGTAATTAACATCTTTATTTAAAACGAATGCTAAATCTATAGATATAGAAGGATACTTAGATATTTCTTTTACTTTAATACCTCTTACTTTGTTTGAAAATATCTTAGTTAAATTTAATTCTGCCACAAATATTTTTTCTTTACTAATATTTGGATGTATCATACCAAAATAACCTACTACAGTTTTATCTATTTCTACTCTTACTGCTTGATATGGATTAAATCCTTCAGGTATATTTTCATTTATAAATCTATATCTTTTATTAAGTCCTAAATAATCTAATATATTTTCTACAATTCCTTTTATAGTATAAAAACTTCTTTTTAAAATTATATTTTGATAACTAGAATAATTAATATCATCTCCAAGTAAAATAGTTAATAATTTTTCTTCTTTAACATCTTCTTTTTTATAATATATATTAGATACTTCAAAGATATTTATGTCTTCTACTTGTCTTTTTTTATTATAATTATATACATCTAATAAAGATGGTATAAGTGTTGTTCTAATTACTGATTTATCTTGTGATAATGGACTTTTTATACTGATATTAGGCATTTCTTCATTAGTATATATATTTTTAACTCCTGAAGTTAATGTATAAGTTAAAACTTCATCAAGTCCTAAATCAAGAAGTTTATGTCTTAATAATTTTACTTTACTATCTTCTTTTGTTTCTCCACCTATTGTATAAGTTTCAATTTCCTTAGATTCTAAATTATTAATTCCATAAGCTCTTATTATTTCTTCTATTATATCTACATCTAATTTAATATCTTGTCTATATATTGGAACTTTAATCACATAGTAACCTTTATTATCTTCATATTTAAAATCTAATAGATCAAAATAATTTTTAATTATATTTTCTTCAATATTAATACCTAAAAGTTTTGCTATTTTTTCTTTTTTAAGTACTACTTCTACTTCTTTAACATCTGTTTTATCAAAAGTAATTTCTTCTTTAACTATCTTAGCATCTGCATATTTTTCAAGTAAATTACATGCTCTTTTTATAGCTAAAATACTATTTTCTTTTATTAAGTTCTTTTCAAATCTAAAACTTGCTTCACTTTGCACTGTTCTTTTAGAAGTATTTCTAATATTTACATCTTTAAATATTGCTGATTCTATCAAAATATTTTTAGTATTATTATCTACTTCACTTGATTTTGATCCCATTACCCCTGCAATAGCAAGTATTTCTTTATCATTACTAATAACAATATCTTCATTAATTAATTCTCTTTTTTTACCATCTAATGTTTCTACTACTTCATTATTTTTTGCTTGTCTTACATTAATTTGTTTATTGATTTTATCATAGTCAAAGAAATGAAGTGGTTGACCTGTTTCTAACATTACATAGTTTGATATATCTACTACATTATTAATAGGTCTTACTCCTGAAGCGATAAGTCTATTTTTAATAAATAAAGGACTTTCTTTAATTTTTATATTTTTAATAAGTTTAACTTGATAAAAACTTACATTTTCACTTTCTACTTTTACATTTAAATAATTATTAATATTTTCATCTATTTCTTTATATGAAGTATCTATTTCTTTTACTTCTTTTTTTACTATTAATCTACTTGCTTTAGCTATTCCATAAATACTAAGTAAATCTCCTCTATTAGATGGTATTTCTAAATCAATTATTTCATCATCTAATAGTAATGCTTTTTTAGCATCCACTCCAAGTTCTACATCTATTTTTACTTCATGTATACCTTTTTGTTCTTCTTCTGATAAATATTTTTTATCTATTCCAAGTTCTACTAAAGAACAAAGCATTCCTTCTGATTTTTCACCACGAATAACACTTTCTTTAATTTCTATATCTTTTAGTTTAGCACCTACTTTTGCAAGTATTACTTTCATATCTTTTTTAACATTTGGTGCACCACAAACTATATCGTAAACTTTTTGTCCATCATCTACTTTACATAAATGTAAATGATCACTATTAGGATGATCTTTAACGTCTATTACCTTAGCAATAACTACATTATCTGCTATTACCATAGGTTTAACATAGTCATATTCAAGTCCAAGTTCTGTTAACTTTTCTGCTAAGTCTATAGTAGTTATATCATCTAAAGATATATAATCATTTAAAAATTTTCTTGATACTAACATTATTCGTCTCCTTTCATCCTTTTAAAACTTCTATTTAATCTTAAATCATTTGTATAAAAGTCTCTAACATCATTTATTTGATATCTAAACATTGCAAGTCTTTCTAAACCTAAACCAAATGCAAAACCTTGAAACAATTCAGGATCATATCCACAATTTTTAAGTACATTTGGATGAACCATACCTGCTCCAAGAACTTCAATATATCCTGTATTTTTACAAGTAGGACATCCTTTTCCATTACATTTAAAACATTCTATATCAACTTCATAACTAGGTTCAGTAAAAGGAAAAAATGATGGTCTAAATCTAATCTTACCATTAGTATTAAAGAAAGTTTTAACTAAAGTTTCAAGAGTGTTTTTAAGATTAGTTAAATTAGATTTATAATCTACAACTAATGCTTCCATTTGATGAAATTCATGAGAATGAGTCATATCATCATCATCTTTTCTATACACTTTTCCAGGACATACTAATTTAAATGGTTTTTTATCTTCTATTGATTGCATATATCTTACTTGCATTGCAGAAGTTTGTGTTCTAAGTAAAATATCATCATCTATATAAAAAGTATCACTACTACTTCTTGAAGGATGATTTTCTTCAATATTTAAATAAGTAAAGTTGTTATCTATCTTTTCTACTTCTGGTCCTTTAACTACAATGTATCCCATTGATTTAAATACTTCTTCTAACTCTTCTTGAATCATTAAAAGTGGATGAACTCCTCCTGTTTTAAAATTCAAAGCAGGTAATGTAAGATCAATCTTTTCTTCTTCTAATCTTTTATTAATTTCTTCTTTTGTTATTTCTTCTTCTCTAGCAATATATAATTCATTAAAACACTTCTTTAATTCGTTTATTTTTTGTCCTTCAAGTTTCTTTTGTTCTATAGTAAGTTCTTTTAATGAATTCATCATTTCAGTAATACGACCTTTTTTACCAAGATACTCTAATTTTAAATTATATAATTCATTTAAATTACTAAGTTTTTTTAATTTTTCTTTTATCTCTTCAAGCATTTCTTCCTCCAAATATAATATATATTATATAATAAAAAAA
>CAJPPJ010000057.1 GCA_905372515.1 uncultured Eubacteriales bacterium | reverse complement strand
TATATAAATATTATGTTATACTTTTTATAGGAGTTATTATGTTTGTAGATGAAGTTGAAATAAAAGTAAAAGCTGGTAATGGAGGAGATGGATGTCTTGCTTTTCGTCGTGAAAAATATGTTCCAATGGGTGGACCATATGGAGGTAATGGTGGAAAAGGTGGAGATATTATTTTCTATGCTGATGAAGGATTATCTACTTTAATTGATTTAAGATATCAAAAGTTAATTAAAGCAGATAAAGGAGAAAATGGGCTTGGTAAGAATCAACATGGAGAAGATGCTAAAGATGTTTATATTAAAGTACCAGTAGGAACTATAGTTACTGATTTAGATACTAATCAAGTTATTTGTGATTTAGATAAACATAATAAAGAGTTTATAGTAGCAGAAGGTGGTAGAGGTGGTAGAGGAAATACTGCTTTTAAAACTCATGCTAATCCTGCTCCAAATTTTGCTGAAAATGGTGAAGAAGGAGAAGAAAAACTTTTAAAAGTAGAACTTAAACTCCTTGCTGATGTTGGATTAGTAGGTCTTCCTAGTGTAGGTAAATCTACTATTATATCTAAAGTATCAGCATCTAAACCTAAAATAGCAGATTATCCATTTACTACACTTATTCCAAATCTTGGTGTGGTAAGAGTTAGTAGTGGTAAAAGCTTTGTTTTAACAGATTTACCAGGTTTAATTGAAGGAGCAAGTCTAGGAGTAGGACTTGGTGATAGATTCTTAAAACATATTGAAAGATGTAGAATTATAGCTCATGTAGTTGATATGGATTCATATGATAGAGATCCATATCAAGATTATTTACTTATTAATAAAGAACTTAAGAACTATAATGAAAAATTAGCATTAAAACCACAAATTATTATTGCTAATAAAATGGATTTACCTAATGCAGAAGAAAATTTAAAAAAGTTTAAAGAAAAAGTTAATTTACCAATATTTGAAATATCTGCGATTAAAAATATAGGATTAGATAAAGTTATGAATTATTTAGCAGATACTTTAGAAACACTTAAAAAAGAAGAAAGTGAAAATAGGGAAGAAACTTTAGACCATGTACTTTATGAATTTAAAGAAGATGATTATGATAATTTATATGTTCATAGAGAAAATGATACTTTTGTAGTTACTGGTAAGAGATTAGAAAAATTATTTAAGATGACTAATTTTAATACTTATGAAGCTAATAAGAGATTTATGTTAAAACTTAAAAAAATGAATATAGATAAAGTATTAAAAGAAGCTGGTATTAAAGAAGACGATAAAATTAATATATATGGAATGGAATTTACTTATAAGGATTAAAATATGAAAAGAGTAGAACAAAGAGAAGAAGCAGTTATTAAGCTTTATCAATTAAAAGTTAAAAGTGATATAGAAAAATCTAGTAGTAGTTATACTGATATGTTAATTACTGGTGTTTTAGAAAATAAAGATGAATTAGATAGAAAAATCAATAAGTATTTAAATAATTGGACACTAGATAGGTTAAGTTTAGTAGATCAAGCAATACTTGAAGTAGCATCTTTTGAAATTCTTTATACTGATATTGATATTAAAATAGCAATTAATGAAGCTTTAGAACTTGCTAAAAAATATAGTGATGATAAAGTAAAATCTATGATAAATGCTTGTTTAGATAAAATAGCAAAGGAAAAGGTTAATGGATAAAGAAATTTTAACTCCTACACAGATTACTAGATATTTAAAATATAAAGTAGATAATGATACTAATTTACAAAGTATATGTATAAGAGGAGAAATTAGTAATTTTAAAGCTCATACTAGAGGACATTTTTATTTCACATTAAAAGATGAATTAGCTAGAATAAATGCTATTATGTTTGCTTCTAGTGCTAAAAATGTTAAATTTATACCAACTGATGGTATGAAAGTTGTAATAACAGGTAAAATATCTGTTTATGAACAAAGTGGAGCTTTTCAAATATATGTTTCTTCTATTGAAGAAGATGGTATAGGTAATTTATATTTAGAATTTGAAAAATTAAAGAAAAAATTATCTGAAGAAGGTTTATTTGATGAAAGTCATAAGAAAAAAATACCTAGATATCCAAATACTATAGGTATTATAACAGCATCAACAGGAGCAGCAATTAGAGATATACTTACCACTATTAAAAGAAGATATCCTCTTGTAAAAACTATTCTTTTTCCATCTCTTGTTCAAGGAGAATATGCTGCAGAAGATATAGTTAAAAATATTAATTTAAGTAAAAACTATGATTTAGATTTATTAATTGTTGGTAGAGGTGGTGGATCTATAGAAGATATGTGGTGCTTTAATGAAGAAATAGTAGCAAGAGCAATTTATGATTTAGAAGTACCAGTTATATCTGCAGTAGGACATGAAATAGATTTTACTATAGCAGATTTTGTTGCAGATTTAAGAGCTCCAACTCCAACTGCAGCAGCAGAACTTGCAGTACCAGATTATAAAGAAGTATTAAATTATATTGATACTTTAAAGAAGAGAAGCTTTATCAATGTTAATCATAAGATTAAAAATTTACAAGATAAACTTAGTAAAATTAAGAAGAGTAGAATACTTTTAAATCCTAGAAATTTATATTTAGATAAAGAAGAAAAATTTTCTAATACTTTAGATAGGTTAAATATTAGTATTAAGCATATACTTGAAATAAATAACAATAAACTATCTAAACTAAAATCATCATTTATCTTTAAAAATCCAATGTTTTTAATAGATAGTAAAAAGTCTTTATATAAAGAGCTTAAAAATAATTTAATTGTAAGTTATAAGAACTATCTTAATAAATTAATTAATAACTATATGTTATCAGTATCTAAATTAGATGCTTTGAGTCCTCTTAAAACGTTAACTAGAGGTTATTCAATAACTAGATATGCTGATAATATAATAACAAGTAATATAAAAGTTAAAAAAGATGATCTAATTAATATAGAACTAGAAAAAGTATTAATAGATGCAAAAGTAATAGAAGTTAAGGAGAAGTAAAATGGCAGAAAAGAAACAAAGTTTTGAAGAAAACTTAAAAAATTTAGAAGATATAGTAGAAAAGTTAGAAAATGGAGAAGTATCACTTGATGATGCTATGAAAAAATTTAACGAAGCTATGAAATTAGCAAAATTATGTGATGAAAGTTTAAAAAAAGCTGAAGATAATATTAATTTAATATTAAAAGATGGAGAATTAAAAGAATTTAAAGGAGAAGAATAAATGTTAGAACTTAAGAAATTAGAATATAATTATGATGCTTTAGAACCTATTATAAATAAAGAAACAGTAAGTTTTCATCATGATAAGCATCATCAAGCTTATTATGATAATACTAATAATTTAATTAAAAATACAAGCTTAGAAGATAAGAGTTTAGAATATATATTAACTCATTTAGATGAAGTAGATGAAAGTATTAGAACTAAATTAAAAAATAATGCTGGTGGTTCATACAATCATGATTTATATTGGAATATTATGAATCCAGTAAATAAAAAAGAAATACATGGAGAATTAAGTGAAGCTATCAATAATAATTTTGGAAGTTTTGAAGAATTTAAAGAAAGATTTGTAGAAGAAGGATTAAAAGTATTCGGATCAGGATGGGTATGGTTAGTAAAAGAAAATGATAATCTAAAAATAATTACTACTAGTAATCAAGATTCTCCAATTACTTTAGGATTTAAAATAATTTTTGGTAATGATGTATGGGAACATGCTTATTATTTAAATTATCAAAATAAAAGAAAAGAATATTTAGAAAAATGGTTTGATTTAGTTAATTGGACTATAGCAGAAGAATTATTTAAAAAATAAAATATCAATAATTAATATTGATATTTTTTAGTATAATTTAAATTTTTTAACTACATAGTTACTTAATGAATAGGCAAGATTTTTATTTATTTTCATAAATACTCTTAATATAAAAGTTTTATTACTACTATAT
>CAJPPJ010000056.1 GCA_905372515.1 uncultured Eubacteriales bacterium | reverse complement strand
ATTTAAAAAATTTAAAATATACTATGATATTTTATGAATCTGTTCATCATTTAAAAGATACCTTAATCTTGATTTATTCTGTTTTAGGTAATCGTAAAATAGCTATATGTAGAGAACTTACTAAAGTTTATGAAGAATGCGTAAGGGATGATTTAGAAAATATAATTAATAATTTCGATAATATTACTTTAAAGGGAGAATTTGTTATAGTAGTTGAAGGTAATAAAAATGAAATTGATTATTCAGACTTAGATTTAGTTGAACATGTGAATATGTATATATCAGATGGATTGGATAAAATGGAAGCAATAAAACAAACTTCAAAAGATTTAAAATTATCAAAATCAGAAGTATATAAAAAATATCATGAAGGAAATTAATATGTATTTAGTAGTTGGAATTGGAAATATTGGAAAAGAGTATGATAATACAAGACATAATGTTGGATTTTTAATGTTAGATTATTATATAAATAGTAAAAATTTAAACTTTTCTAAAGAAAAATTTTTAGCATATTATACAGAAGAATTATTTGATAACGAAAAAGTTATATATATAAAACCTAAATCTTATGTTAATTTATCTGGAGAAGTCGTTAGAAAATATGTGGATTTTTATAAAATTCCTATAGAAAATATACTAATTATAATAGATGATATAAATTTAGAAATTGGAAGATTAAGATTAAGAGAAAAAGGAACAAGCGGTGGACATAATGGATTGAAAAATATTTTTCTTCATTTAGGTACTGAAAATATAAAAAGATTAAGAATTGGTGTATCAAATGATAAAAAATATGATATGAAAGATTATGTTTTATCAAAATTTAGTGATAGTGATTTAAAAATATTAAACGAAAAGAAAAAAGAAGTATTAAAAATAATAGAAGACTTTCCTAAATATAATTTTGATAAGCTTATGAATAAATATAATAAAAATGAGTAAAATTTTAGATTTAATAGATATAAATTTTAATAATAATTTAACAATAGTTGAGAGTACATCTGAACTATTTTCTTTGATGGTTTATAAAAATTATCTTGATAGTAATAAAAATATTTTAATAGTTACTCCTTCTTTGTTTGAAGCAAGTAAAATATATGAATCATTACTAAATTATACTAATGAAGTTTATTTGTTTCCTAATGATGATTATTTTACTATAAAATCATTAGCTGTTAGTCCAGAATTTAAAATAACAAGATTAGAAACCATAAACTCAATTTTAAAAAATGATACAAATAAAATTGTTGTTACTCATTTAGATGGATATATAAAAAAAATAAGTTCAAAAAATGACTATGAATCAAATATATTAAAATTAAATGTTAATCAAATGGTTGATAGAGATAAATTAATTTCTAAACTTTCAGATTTAGGATATCAAGAAGATAATATAGTATCTAAAACTGGTGATTTTGCATATAGAGGTTATATTATAGATATTTTTGCTATTGAAGAAGAATATCCATATAGAATAGAGTTATTTGGTGATGAAATAACTTCTATTAGATTATTTGATCCAAAAGATCAAAGATCATTTGAAAAAATACAAGAAATAAACATTAAACCTTTTAAAGATTTAAATGTTTCTAATGATAATATTTCTTCATATTTAGATAATAAAATAACTATTTATAAAGATTATGAAATTATTAAAAATTTATATGATAGATTAGCAAATGAAGTAGATAGTCAAGATTTTTTAAATTTTTATAATATAAAAGAAGAAGAAAAAGTTTATTATGAAACATTAGAAAACAAAAAAACTACCACTAATATAGTTAATTTAAAATCAAAAACTATAGTAAAATTTTACGATAATGTAGAATTAATAAATAATTTTTTATCAACTAATATAAGAAATAATAAAACTATTATTATTTCTTTAACATCTCAAAAAATTAATTCTTTTAGAAAACATATAAATTTATCTATGATAGAAACTGACAGCAATAATATAGAAAATGAAAAAATAAATATAATATCAGATTGTTATTTTAGTGAAGGTTTTGAGTATAAAGATTATATATTTTTAAGTGAAAATGAACTTTTTAATTCAACTGTTAAAACTAAAAAATATAAAACAAAATTTAAATATTCTGTAAAAATATCCGATATTTCTAATTTAACTAAAGGAGACTATGTAGTACATGAATCTTATGGTATAGGTATGTATAACGGAGTCATTACTTTAGAAAATAAAGGAATATATAAAGATTATTTAGAAATTATATATAAAAATAATGATAAGTTATATATACCAGTATCTAAAATAGAACTTATTAGTAAATATTCAACAAAAGATGGTATGATGCCTAAGATTAACTCTTTAGGCGGAAGTGACTGGAAAAAAACAAAATTAAGAGTAAAAAATAAAATTAAAAATATAGCTAAAGAATTAATTAATTTATATGCTTTAAGAAAAAATAGCAAAGGTTATGTTTTTTCTGAAGATGATGAATTTCAAAAAATATTTGAAAATGATTTTGAATTTATAGAAACAAAGGATCAACTAAAAGCTATTAGAGAAATAAAAGAAGATATGACTTCTGATATACCTATGGATAGATTACTTTGTGGAGATGTTGGATATGGAAAAACTGAAGTAGCATTTAGAGCTATGTTTAAAGCAGTAAATGACTCAAAACAAGTATTATATTTATGTCCAACTACACTTTTATCAAAACAACAATATGAAGTAGCAAAAAAAAGATTTTCAAAATTTCCAGTTAATATTAAATTAATAAATCGATATACTAGTCAAAAAGAAAAATTAGAAATTTATGAAGATTTAAAAAATTCAAAAATTGATATACTATTTGGAACTCATTCTTTATTAAGTGATAATATAAAACCTAAAAATCTAGGATTACTAATAATAGATGAAGAACAAAGATTTGGTGTAAAAGATAAAGAAAAATTAAAAAAATACAAAAATAATGTAGATATTCTTACTATGAGTGCAACACCAATACCAAGGACTTTGCAAATGTCTTTGATGGGAATAAAATCCATATCTACAATAGAAACACCACCTATAGATCGTTATCCTATTGAAACATATGTATTTAAAGAAGATGACTATGTTGTGAAAGAAGCAATATATAAAGAACTTTCAAGAAATGGACAAGTTTATATTTTATACAACAATATTAATGATATGGAAGAAAAAGAAGTACAAATAAAAACATTAGTCCCTCAAGCTAGAATAATGAAAATTCATGGAAAAATGAATAAAGCAGATATAGAAGATAAAATGCAAAGTTTTATTAATAAAGAATACGATGTATTAATTTGTACAACTATAATTGAAACAGGAATAGATATACCCAATGTTAATACTTTAATTATATATGATGCTGATAAATTTGGACTTAGTCAACTTTATCAAATTAGAGGAAGAGTAGGAAGAAGTAATAAAATAGCATATGCTTATTTGATGTATAAACCTAGTAAAATATTAACAGAGGAAGCTCAAAAAAGATTAAATAGTATTAAAGAATATACTGAACTTGGAAGTGGTTATAAAATATCTGCAAGAGATTTAGAAATAAGAGGAGCGGGAGATATTTTAGGAAGTGAACAAGCAGGTTTTATAGATAGTGTTGGAATTAGTTTATATACAAAGATTTTAAATGATGAGATATCAAGAATAGAATCTGGAATAGAATTAGAGGAAGAAGAAATAGAAGAAAAAGAAACTATTAAAAGTAATATAACTTTATCTAATTATGTACCAAATGATTATGTTAAAGATGATAGTTTAAAAATATTAATTCATACAAAAATAAATTCTATTACAACTAGAGAAGAATTTAATCTAATAAAAGAAGAATTAGAAGATAGGTTTGGTAAATTAAATAAAGATATTTTGGAATATATGGAAGAGCAGTTATTTGATAGTTTATCAAATAAATATAAAATAGAAAAAGTACTAGAAAATAGATTAACTATAGAAATAATATTTAATGAAGATATTGCTAATATAGTAGATATGGGAGACTTGATAG
>CAJPPJ010000055.1 GCA_905372515.1 uncultured Eubacteriales bacterium | reverse complement strand
TTTTTAAATTTTCGCACATAAAAATCTTCCTTAATTATAAGTTTATCATTAAAAAAGAGTTTTCAAATGACAAACTCTTCACTTTCTTTATTATTTTTGTGTATGTTCTTTAACTATATATATTAAATCATTAGATTTAATTAATTGATATATAACTTTTGTAGGATAACCTAAATCTTTCTTATACTTTATAGTTACTTCTATTTCATAACCACTTAAATCTTTTAATTTATTAGTTTGAACTTCCTTTTTAGAAATTTTACTACTTACTTCTACTATTGTAGGCTTTTCTTCATAAAATTTATATAAATCTGAATTATTAGCTTTTATTTTATAACTTTCATGTAAACTAGGATGAATAAATTCTAATCCATAATCTTCTAAACTATAAAATTTAATAGTATGTAATTCTGCTACTAATCTCGCATATTCTTCTTTATCTGGATTTTTAACTATTAAAACTTTTTTTAATTCTTCATATTTTTTCTTATACAAAGCTGTAGATAAGTTACTAAGTTTATATGGATAATTTTTTATACCATCTACTTCTTTTTTCACTACATTTTTAGATTTAATTTTTTTATAAGAATTATATGCTAAAAAAATAGTTAAAGCAGTAAGTATAACAATTAAAGCTATAGTAGTATATTTTATAATATGCCTTACTTTCATTTTCCTACCTTCAATTCATTATTAGTTTTTAAACCTACTTTTTTTAATAAATCATAAACTAATATATCATTTGAAATATTTAATTTTTGATCTGTTTCTTTTGTTCTTTTATTAATATATTCTCTAGGTTCTAAATCTTTAGGAATTACTTCCTTTTTCTCTATATCGTAAGCTTCATCAGATTGAGAATTATAATATATTTTATTTGTTACATAATTACCATTTGGGAATATTACTGTATTATCATTATTAGTATTAAATATATCTTTACCTAAAGCATACTTATTATAGAATCCAAACATATTACCAAGTGTTGGTAAGATATCATAAGCTCCCATAACATTAGTTATAGTTTTATTAATTTTAGCATTATCATTTTTAGACCAGAAGAAAAATGGCACTGACCTGTTAAGTTCATGTTCATAATAACCATATTTTTTATATCTAGGATCACTTTCATCCATAGTCTTATCATTTTTATAATCATAATTATAAAATCTCTTATATTCACTAGAAGATAGTCTAGCATCGTGATCTCCATAAAACATTATTACGGTGTTTTCAAGTAATCCACTCTTATCTAAATGTTCCATAAGTTCACCAAGTGCTTCATCAGCATAATGAACAGATTGTAAATATCTACCTAAAACAGTTCCTTCAAGATATGGATATGAATTAGTAACTCCATTTTCTGTAACATACATTTTTAAATCTAAAGGATCTTTAGAATATTTAGATATATCAGGAAATGGTGTATGGTTAGTAAGCATAATTAATGTTGCATAAAAGTTTTTATGACTATCATTTTCTTTCTTTAATATAGGAGTTAATTGTCTAAAGAAGGATTTATCAGATAATCCTAAACCAATAGTTTCATCGATATTAAAAGCTTTTTGATCATAAAACTTATCATATCCCAAACTCTTATACATAGAATTTCTGTTCCAGAAATCACCTTTGTTAGCATGAAAAGACATATTGTAATATCCTAATTGTTTTAATAGTTTAGGTAATGTTAAATATTCTCTATCAAAATAAGATACAAATGCTACCCCTACTTTAGCAGGCATCAAAGATGTATTAATTGTAAATTCACTATCAGATGATGTTCCAACACTAACTTGAGAATAATAATTAGAGAAATACATTCCTTGTTTAACTAATCTATTTAAATTAGGTGTAACTTCTTTTCCATTAATCTTTAAACCTATAACAAATTTTTGAATAGATTCTCCATGAATAGATATTAAATTTTTACCTTTAAATATATTAGTATATTCATTAGTATAATTTTGAACGTCATTTCTTTTACCATAATAATCTTTAAAGTTTCTTTTAGCTTTATCGTATCCAAATATTGCAATAAGCTTAGGTTCTACACTTTGAAATACATCATTAACATGATATACATATAAACCAAATTTTTCTACCAAATAAATTCTATTCCATTGTTTTACTAATCTTGAATAATCTACTGGTCTTAAATTAAGCATAAATAAAATTGTACATAAAACTGTAAGATTATTTACTTTTAAAAAGCTTTTAAAACTTTTTGTATTACTAAATTTATATTTTGTCTTAAGAATGTAAACAATTAATATAGTTGGTAAAACTAAATATATAAAATCTCTAAGTTTTACAACTGTAATTAATGAATCTTTTACTTCTCCTAAATATTTAGTAGTTACTAATTGAGAAATTGAAGTATATGATGAAAAGTAATTATAATATGATGAATTAATTATACATAACAATGTTAAAAACACTGTTATAGTTATCATATATAACTTTTTAGAAAATTCTTTTTTAAATAGATAAACAAATGATAATACCAAAGTAACTAATGCTACTGAAGATAAAATTGGTACTATAGAAAATAAATTATCTAGTTTTCCAAAAGTAATTCCTCTTAAAACCATATCGTTTATTACATTAACGATAACAAATAAGAAAAAGATTTTGTTGTCTAAAACAAAATTTTTTATTTTATTTATAAAACTTTCAATTTTCTTTTTCATTTTTTTTATCTTTCCTCATCATAATAGATGCTTCGTTTATTGCATCTTCTATACTTTTTACTTCACTATTAATTACGCTATATCCAATTGATGCACCAAAAGAATGTGGTAATTTTTTTAATTCTCTTTTTAATTTTTTAGAATATATTTCTATTTGTCTTTCATTATATTCCATTAAGTAAATTAAAAACTCATTACCATCTATTCTAATAATTTCACTATTTTCAAGTTGAGTATTAATTAAAATAGATGCAGCTTTTCTAATTTCTTTATCACCTTCTAAATGACCATACTTATCATTAATATATTTAATATTATTTAAATCTATTACAATTACAGCTTTAGGGAATACTTCTAATTCGTTCCAAGAACTAATATTAAAGCTTAAATAATTTCTGTTTTTCAAAGATGTTAAATAATCCATATATTTATGTCTTTCTTCTTTTAGAAGTTGTTTTTTCATCTTAGATTTACTCTTAACTTTTCTAAAAACATATATTATTACAAATGGTGAAAAAATAATTAAAATAACAATTAAATAAATTTCACTAAATGTTCTGTTTTTAAATAAATCTAATTTTAAAAGTGATACTCCAATATTTCTATTATCATAATATGAAGCATTATTAACAGTATAATTTAATACATCAAATAATAATTTTTCACTTGATTTAACCATAAAAGTTCTATCTTTAACTAAATAATCTTGATATATCATACTATGATTTCTAAATACTGTATTTTTATAATAATTATATTCTTCTTTATCTACTACTATAAATTTATTTTTAGCAGCTTTAACTATATCAGTAACATTATCTACAAAATGAAAATTACTTTGTACAGCTTTAAAGTCATTATATATATCTCTATCTTTAACAAAATAAACATCTTTACCTTTTAATGATTCTATAGAATTAACAACTTCATTACTATCATCAGGTGATAATATAACATACTCTGTAATAAAATTATTATCTATTTGTCTATAATCAGATGAACTAATATTATAATAATTAAAGAAAATATCTACTTTTTTATCTTGAATAGCTTTCTTAAGCTCATCTACAGTATTATATTTTACATATTTAATATCTATTCCTGTAATTTTACTAAAATTATTTAATATTTCAGAATTTATTCCTTTAATCTTTTCTTTACTTTTTATTTCATATGGAGCATTTTCTACATAACCATATGTATAAGTCTTAGATGTTAAAGATGAAATATCTTTATCACTTACATTAGCTATTTGTTTATAGTATTCTAAAGTACTTTGATTTAAATTATCTTGAAATTTTTCATTCATAAATGTTTTAAATATCTTTTTAAAAATTTCATTTAAT
>CAJPPJ010000054.1 GCA_905372515.1 uncultured Eubacteriales bacterium | reverse complement strand
GATATAAATAATGCTATTCCAAGTAATAATAATATAATAGAAATAGCTAGATCTAAGTAATTATATTTATTATTTTCTTTTTTAAGAAACTTAATAAAATTAATAACTGCTATTAAAATTAAAAAGATTCCAAAAACTAATGAAGATAAATTATATATCTTCTTTTCAATTAATAAAAATCCTAAAGCATAAACTATCAAAAAGATATTTATAAATATTTCCCCTATAAATAATTTGTTTAAATTTTTCATATTTCCTCCTAAATAAATTATATCACGATATAATTAAAATATTTTTTCATATAATCTATATCAAAATTTATATTATAAAAATATACTAAATAATAATAATTTTTAACTTTCTTTATTAAAATGACATATTTATCTATTTTTTTAATATAAAAATCTTGATATTTTTCATAGTTATTTTCATCTATTTTTTCTAATATTTTAATAACTATTCTTTTATTATCCTTTTCAAGTCTTATTATATTATCAAGACCTAATACTTCTTTTTCTTGTAAATCGTTTGGTAATATCAATTTAAGATTTAAATCTTTATATATTAAATTACCAACTAATGATTCACCTTTTAGTTCTAATTTATTAAATTTAATATTTTCTTGTGTTTGATAGGTAATAAATTTATTTAATATATTAAAATTAAATGAATATTTTTTACTAATAACTTCTAATACAATATTATTTTTTATTAAAAATGAATGGATATTATCATCTTTATCTATATATGAGTATAATTCTAATCTTTTATAAGTAATAATACCTTTACTTTTATAATTCTTATATTTTTTTATATAATCTTTTAAAACAAAATTATGACTATAGAAAATTTTAATATTAATATCTTCATTATATAAATCTAAATAAAAACTATTTTTTTTATTTTTTAAAACTTTTGGTAAATTAAATGTATATCTTTTATTAATAATAGTATTAAGTTTATACTCTTCAGTTTCTTTATATTTATATAAAGGTTTATTGTTATTTAAATATAGTTCATCATTAATTAAAAAATTTAATGCTAAAAATATTAAAATACTCGATATTATAAAGATTAAAAATATTCCTATTCTTTTCATAATTTAATTATAAATTATATTTAAAAAAAATAACACATTTATTTAATGTGTTATTTTCCTAATTTATTTAATTTTAATTGTAATTTTTGTTTTTGTCTTGCAGCTTTATTTTTGTGAATTAATCCTTTAGATTTAGATTTATCTATATTTTTAATAGCTGTTTTTACTAGTTCTAAAGATTTTTCATCTGAATTAGCTAGTGCTATGTTAGCTTTTTTATAAGCGCTTTTAGCTGGTGCTAAAACTAATCCATTTCTTTTCTTTTTCTTAGCTGAAGTTTTAATTCTTTTAATTGCACTTTTAATATTTGCCATTATTTTCTCCTTCTTCTAATTAATTTGCTATAGGATAACAACTAGCTTGTTTCTTATCTCTTCCTACTCTTTCAAATTTCACTACACCATTTACTACTGTATATAAAGTATCATCTTTACCTTTTCTAACATTTTCACCAGGTAGTATTCTTGTTCCTCTTTGTCTATAAATAATAGAACCAGCTTTAGCAAATTGTCCATCTGCTACTTTTGCTCCAAGTCTTTTACCAGCTGAATCTCTACCATTTGAAGTTGAACCTCCACCTTTATGATGAGCAAATAATTGGATGTTTAATTTTAACATATTTCCTCCTCTATTTTTAAGTTTCTTGGATATTGTTCTTCTAAATCTCTTAGTAACATAATCATATTAATTAATAAAGTATCTACTATCTTATTGTTATTAATAACATTTATTTCTACTTTATCTTTAGATAACTTTTCTTTTATATCACCTTTAGATAACAATTCTATTCCATTTATTGTAGTAATCATAATACTTGATATTGAACTACAAACGATATCTTTACCTACTTTGTCATACATACTATGACCTACAAATGTAATCTTAGATATCTTTTCTTTTGTTTTTAATACTTTTACTTGAACCATTACTTACTAATTTTTTCTATTACTAATTTAGTATATGGTTGTCTATGTCCTTGAGTCTTTCTAGTAGATCTTTGTTTAGTAACATAAGTAAATATTCTTATTTTCTTTCCTTTACCATGTTTTTCAACTTTTGCTACTACTTTAGCTCCTTTAACATAAGGACTTCCAACTTCGCTATCAAGCATTAATACTTCATCAAGAGTAACTTTTTGACCTGGTTCTACATTAAGCTTTTCAACATAAATCACGTCATTTTCTTTTACGTAGTATTCTTTTCCACCTGTTCTTATTACAGCATTCATTATATTTCCTCCCTATCTTAAGACTCGCTTTTAAGGTGCTAATGCTTAAAACCTTTTCAATGCGGTTTGAAGTAAGAGGCTTCAAACATTTATAATTATATCATAATTTATTTTTTTTACAATAAATAGTAAAGTTTTTATTGAAGTTATTTTTAACTTATGCTATTATTTTAATTGTGATGGACCCTTAGCTCAGTTGGTTAGAGCATCCGGCTCATAACCGGACGGTCATAGGTTCGAGTCCTATAGGGTCCACCATTTTTATTATAAATATTATGTATGCGGGTGTGGCGGAATTGGCAGACGCGCTAGACTTAGGATCTAGTTCCTCGGAGTGCAGGTTCAAGTCCTGTCACCCGCACCATTGTATAAATTAAAGAAATTAGTAAAATGATTTCTTTTTTTATTTTTAAAATGTTAATATATACTTAGGAGGAATATATGAAAAAAGTTTTATTAATTATATCTTTAATATCTATTTTTACACTTACATCTTGTAATAAAGATAATAATACTGAAAAAGTATATAAAAATACTAAAGTTGTAGTAAACATGAAAACATATAATAAAATTAAAACTGGTATGACCGAAGATAAAGTATGGTCTATTCTTGGTGGAAAATGTGAAAAAATAGTATTAGAAGATGCAAGTCCAACAGATATAAAACTTGTTGAATATGGATGTAACGGATACGGAGATAAAGGTGCTAACGTTATATTAAGCTTTGATGAAAATCATAAATTATATATTAAAACACAATACGGATTAAAATAAAAAGAACATTATTCAAAATGTTCTTTTCTATTATTTTGATATTTTTTTCTTTTATAAGTTAATTTCTTTACTTTACCATTTTCTAATTCTTTATCTTTATTATCTCCCAATGAAAGTAACTCTTCTCTTAATACAACTAAACGTTTCTTTAATAAAGTAATATTTTCACATATATAATACATTTCTCTTTTTATTTCTTTTTCTCTTCTTTTCTCGTATTCATCCATCATGATTAGATATATCTCCTTTTTATTTAATGATCTCAAATTCCCCACTTCTTTTTTATATGTTTTACATATGTACTAAATATAATAATCTTAAAAATATATATGTCAACACTTATTTTAAACAAAAAATTAATTATAATAGATTTAATGTGTTGTTTATTCATTATCAGTAAAATAATTTTTATATAAAATTGGAAAGAGGGCGACGCTTTCTCACTCATCTCTTATCAATTTTTAATTGAGCGTGGACGCATCGAATTTTTCCACCTTTTCCACCAAAATTGTATCACATAAATAAATATTCTTAAAATACTAGTTGAATAATGTTTTCTCATTTGCAATATTAGATATCTAATTTATTCAGTTTTACCTCCATCTATATTTATCTTTATATTTTTGAATAATTTTTTCTTCAATTATATTATTATTTTTTATTAATTTGATATTCATAAGAGATTGTATTACAAGTTCAAATAAAAATTTATTGTAATCGTTAGTAAGACGAATCCACTTTATGTGGGATTCATTTACACTTGTAATATAAAAAACACATTAGTTAAACTAATGTGTTTTCTTTTTATTATCTTATTTTTAGCTTTATATCAAATTATCGAATCTACTAAAAAACTTCTGTACTTTTAAATCTATGCCTTTATTTCTTAAATTTTCTATGCAATCATCAAGATATTCAATATCATGCTCTTTGTATATTGGAGTATTTACAATTTCTTCTTTAAGATTATCGTACTTTTCTGCTGTCCTTCCTCTATAATTTTTATCTTTCCATTC
>CAJPPJ010000053.1 GCA_905372515.1 uncultured Eubacteriales bacterium | reverse complement strand
CATTAATATAATATATAACTTGATTTCTTTTAGTAAATTTATCTTCATATTCAGTAGTGATTATATTTTCTTTATCACTATGTAAATCTAAAGATAAATCTAATATTTTATAACCATTGTTAACAAAGCTTTGTACTGAATATTCAAATAACTTTCTATTATCTGTTTTTTGTTCAATATCTAAATTACCAAGTTGTTCATATTTTTTTAAAAATACTTCACTTGTTAATCTTTTTTTAGCATGTCTTCTTTTTGGCCATGGATCAGAGAAATTTAAATATATCTTAGATATTTCATCATCAAATACATCTAATATATCAGATGCATCTATTTTTATTACTTTTATATTATTAAGCTCATAATTAGCCATCTTTTCTAATGTTCTAACCATAACACTATCAAATTTTTCAATACCTATAAAATTAATATTAGGATTATTTAATGCCATGTTAATCAAAAATTGACCTTTTCCCATACCAATCTCTAAATGTATTGGATTATTATTTTTAAACTCTTCTTTCCACTTTCCTTTAAAAGAAAATGGCTCACTAATTATATAAGGAGATTTATCTAAAATCTCCTTATTTTTAACATTTCTAAGTCTCATTATTTAGCTTCTTCCTGTATTCTAGTTTCTCTTATAACTGTTATTTTTATAGTTCCTGGATATTGCAAATTAGCTTCTATATCCTTTTTAATATCTCTTGCTAATTTTGGAAGTTTAGAATCATTTATTTTTTCTGGTTTTACTATAACTCTAATTTCTCTTCCTGCTTGAACTGCATATGCTTTCTCAACACCTTCCATATTCTTAGCTATATTTTCTAAATCTTCAAGTCTCTTAATATAATTTTCTAATGTATCACTTCTTGCTCCTGGACGTGATGCTGAAATAGAATCTGCTACTGCAACAAGTGAAGATATAACACTAGTTGCTTCTTTATCTCCATGATGAGATGCTATAGCATTAATAACTACTTCTGGTTCATTATATTTTTTAGCAAGTTCTACTCCTAAATCAACATGACTTCCTTCCATATCATGATCTACTGCTTTTCCTATATCATGAAGAAGTCCTGCTCTTTTAGCTAAATTTATATTTTCACCAAGTTCTGCTGCAAGTAAACCTGATAAATGTGCTACTTCTATAGAATGTGTTAAAGCATTTTGACCAAAACTAGTTCTAAAATGAAGCTTACCTAATTTTTCAATTAGTTCTCTACTCATTTTATTAATACCAAGTTCAAACAATGCTTGATTACCATATTCCATTAATTTTAATTGCATTTCTTTTGATACTATATCATATACTTCTTCTATTCTAGCTGGATGTATTCTTCCATCTTGAAGTAACATATCTAGTACTTCTCTTGCAATTTCTCTTCTATATATATCAAATGATGATAACACAATAACTTCTGGTGTATCATCTATTATTAAATCAACTCCTGTAATAGCTTCAAGTGTCCTAATATTTCTTCCTTCTCTTCCAATCAATCTACCTTTCATATCATCATTTGGTAAATTAACAACAGTAATTGTTTTTTCATTAGTAACACTAGCAGAATATCTAGACATAGCTTGAACTAACATTTCTTTAGCCTTCTTATCAACATTAAGCGTTGCTTCTTCTTCTTTTTCTTTGATAAGTTCTGCTATTTCACTATCTATTTCTTTTTCTACTTTAGCTAGAATTTTTTCTCTAGCTTCTTCTTTAGTTAATTTTGAAATATTTGACAATTCTTTAAGTTGTTCTTCCTTTAAATCATCTATTTTAAAATATTCTTCTTGTAATGCTAATTGTTTTTCAACAATTTTTTGATCCTTTTCTTCAACTAATTCTTCTCTTTTTTGTAAAAGTTCATCCCTTCTATCAATATTTTTTTCTCTTTGTAAAAGTCTTTCTTCTATTTCTTTAGATTCTTTTTTCTTTTCTTGAACTTCTTTTTCCGCTTCTAATTTTAAATTATGTATTTCTTCTTTTGCTTCAAATATTAATTCTCTTTTTAATTTTTCCCCTTCTTTTATTAATTTATTATATTCTTCTTTTGCTTTTTTAGAATTATTTTTTACAATTGATATAACTAAAATTAGTAATAATATTAAGCCTACTATTAAAGAGAAGATTATGATATATTTTTCCATAAATCCTCCTTTTAACATCTTAATTGTAAACTTTTTTATAAACTAGTGCAAGTAATAAAAAAATTATATCTACTACTTTTGTAGATATAATTATTTATCTTTTTCATACATTGATTCAATTAAATTAAATAAATCTTCTTCATCTGTAGAATCTTGATTTTTTTTATTTTTATCACTTTCTTCTTTTAAAATCTTAGTCGTTTTTTCTTTTTCTTCTACTCTTTTTGTTTCTAATTCTTCATCTTCACTAAATTCATCTACTGAAGAAACTCTATTATCTTTATAATTTACATTATATTCTAGACCTAAATCATTATAATATTCACTTGCATCTTCTATCGTTACATTTTTAACATTAGGCACAGAAGATTCTTCTTTTAAATCTACTATATCATCTTCTTTTGGTTTTATATTTTTTTCTTCCTTAACAGTTACTGTTTTTATCCCCATAGGAGTTACATAAGTTCTTATACCATCTAAAATCTTATCTTTATCATTTTTAACCTTAGGTGCTTCATATTTTTTTAAAGGATTCTTATCTATTATTCCAAAAACAGGAGATACTATAGAACTAGGTCTAAAAGGTCTTGTTTCATCAATTCTTTTAACAGGTTCTTCTGTTTTTTCAATTTTTCTTGGTTGTGATATTTCTTTTTGAATTTTAATTTCTATCTTTTCTTCAACTTTAGGTTGTTCTATAACTGGAGTTTTTTCTTCTTCCATAGGAACAACTGTAAAAGATTGTGTTTTAGCTACAACAAAATCTTCTGGTGTTTCATCTTCATATAAGTTAAACTCTGCTCTTCTTAAATTTCTATTATTATCTAAATTAACTTCTTCTTTTTCTTCTCTTGGTTTAAAAGTTTCAACTTTAGGTTTTTCTTCTACTACTTTATTTTCTTCTTCAATATCATCTACTTCTTCAAAAAATGTACTTTTAATCTTACTAAAAAATGACATATTTCCTCCACATTATCTGAAATTTAATTTCAAATCATCTTCACTTTTTTCTTTTTTAATATTTTCACTAGCTTTTTGATGATTATTATTAAAATCAAAATTTTTTGCTCTTTCATTATCTTTCTTGTATACACTATTTAATAGTTTATCATTATACTTAATACTTGACAAAATAATCATAGAATTACTAAGTGCATCATTAAGATTTTTACTTTCAACTACACCTTCTATTCTTCCATAATTATATACCATTATATAAGAATATTCATTATTTTCTAATTTTTTTATTTCTAAAAAACCGTTTTTAAGTTTTTTACTGTAAAATGTAGATGAATTAGGTTTATATTTTATTTCTGTTTTATTTAAATAACTTATTAAATCAACATATAGATACATATATGTGTTTTTATATGATAATTTAAAAGTATTTTCTACCTTTTTGGTATTTTTAATACCAATAGGTAAATAGAAACGATAACCTGTAAAACTTTGATTATATCTATTATCCTTTACTAAAAATAAATTTTCTAGTTCACTAATTTTCATATCTTTAGTTTCATAAATAGCACATCCAGTACAAAAACTTACTAAGATAAATAAAATAAGTATTTTTTTCATTTTTTCTCCTATAATATCTTTTTAAACTTCTTTTTCATTTTTAAATATTTATCTTTTCCAAGTATTAACCTAAATGCTTTAGTTTTTCTAATACCTAAAAAGAATGCTAAACTACCTACTATAGTATAAATTATAACTGTTATTATTGCACTTAATTTATGTGTTACTGCAACTGGTATAAATAATTTTAAGACAAACATTGCAATTAACATAATAAGACTTGCAAATATTACACAAACTAAAACTATATATGTATCTCTATAACTAATTTGATATTCTTTTTTCAAAAATTTCAAACAAATAAATGAACATACTGCAAAACCTATCATAGTAGATAAAAGAGCTCCTATATATGGTGGTAATGATATAGAATAAAAGGCTTTCATAAGAGGAATATGAAGTAATAATTTACTTAAAAATCCAATTAATAAGGCTCTTAACATTACTCTATTATGTCCAAGTGTTTGAATTATTAGTGATGTTGTGGTAAAAACAACATTAAAAATAATAG
>CAJPPJ010000052.1 GCA_905372515.1 uncultured Eubacteriales bacterium | reverse complement strand
AATATATTTATAAAATTATTAATATTTTCTTCTAAATATTCTGATTTAAAATTCAAATAATGTTTATATTCATCTTCATTTTTTAAATTATTATATAAATCTAAACCAATATTAAAACTACCTAAATCACTATTAATTTTATCTATTAAATCTTTCAATGAATAATTATTAGTTGATATAGATTTTAATAATTGAATATATATAAATAAGTAAAAAAACAAATCTTTATCTATATGTTTTACATCAAACATTAATGATATTTGATTTATTCTTAAAGTATCTGCTTCATAGAATAAATATTTTATATCATTTATCATTTCTTCTTCTAATTTTTCATTAGGAATTATTTTAGTGATATCATTAAGCGATAACTTAGGTAAAGATATTATATTTTTATGTTCTAGTTAAACTAGATTCAATTAATTTTAATTTTTCTTTTAATTTTTCTTCTGAAACTCTAGATAAATCTTCTGTAGGAACACATTTTAAAACTATATAATCTTCATTATTTAAAATGCTATTTTCTATAAATTCACTAAAATCTTTATTTGTAAAACTTCTTTTATTCTTTAAATCTTCTTCGTATCTCAAGTATTTAAAAATATCATCTTTATCAAGTAAAACTCTTGATAAAACTGTTTTAGCTAACATTAAACCTTTATCTGGATAAACTACTAAAGCTTCTTTTTTATCATTAAAACTAATACGTTTTATATAAGCATCTAATTTATCTTTATCAAGACCTTTTTTACTAACTTCTTTTAATGTTTCTTTAAAAATATCTAAAACTTTATCAATATTCTTCTCTTCTATACCAGAAAACATAAATATTATAGAATTAAATTTATCTTCTAATCCTGCAAAGTCAATATTATTTACAAGAGAAGTATCTATTAATCTTTTATGAAGAAGAGATGTTTTATCAGTTAAATATGATAAAAAATGATTTAAAATAGTCTCTACTTTTAATTCTTTTATATTTAATGCTAATACTAAATCTAATTTATTTTCTTTTTCTTTAGGTACTTTTATTGTTTTATTTTTAATCTTTTCAAATTTACCATAATCTCTTTCGATTTTTTTATATTCGTATTTATTAAAATATTCATCTAACTTATTTAAAGATTCATCTATATTTATATCACCATATAAATAAGTAAAGGAATTTGATGGATGATAATTCTTTTGATGGAACTCTTTTAATAATTCATTATCTAAATTAAACATTTCTTCAATATCTCCACCAGAATCATGTTTATATACTGTATTTGGATATAAATTTTTATATATTTCGTTATAAATAATTCTTCCTTTATTTAATGTACCTTTCATTTCATTAAATACTATTCCATTAAAAATTAATTTATCATCTTTATCAAAATCAAGTCTTATACCTTCTTGTTTAAAAGTAAGATCATTTTTATAAATAAGTGGATTAAATACCATATCTAAATAAATATCCATTACTTCTATAAATTTAGAAGAATAATATGTTGAAAAATAAAAATTAGTAAAATTTTTATAAGTCGATGCATTTAAAAGTGAAAGTATTCCTGTTGTTTTTAAATCCGTTAATATTGTTTTAGATGGATATTTTTTACTACCAGAAAAGATAGAATGCTCTAAAACATGAGCTATTCCAGTAGAATCATTTAAAAGTGTAAAAAAATTAATTTCAAATATTAAATTTTTATCTTCATTTTTAATAATTATAACTTTTGCTTTTGTTTTTTCATGTTGATATACATAACCAACACTTTGTATATCTTTAAGTTCTTCTTTTTTTATTAATTTAAAATTCATTAAACCTCCATAAAAAAGAATTATTTCTATATGACATAAGTCATCTCTTTATCATCTTGATAAAGTTTAGAAATAATTCCTCCTCCTATACATATATCATCTTTATATATGGCACATACTTGCCCTGGACATACAGCTTTTGCACTATCATATCTAACAAGTATTTTATTATCATCTAAATATGTAATTTCAGCTTTTTTATCATCTTGTCTATATCTAAATTTGCATCCTACTTCTTTAGGTCTTAAGTCCGAAGTAAAACTAACATCTTCTACTAAACAAGAGTTAGAGTATAGATATTTTGAATCTTCACTGTAAGTAATATAGAGAATATTTTTTTCTAAATTTTTACCTACTACAAACATTCTATCTTCAGATCCACCTATATCTAATCCTCTTCTTTGACCAATTGTATAATACATTAATCCATTATGAGTACCTACTACTTTATTGGTAGCAATATCTATTACATTTCCTTTTTTATTAGGAAAATAATTATTTAAAAAGTTTTTAAAGTTTCTTTCACCAATAAAACATATACCTGTAGAATCTTTCTTTTTAGCAGTTATTAAATCATTTTCTAATGCTATTTTTCTAACTTCAGGTTTTTCTATATCTGCTAATGGAAATATTACATTTTCAAGTTGTTCTTTCGATAATTTACATAAAAAATAACTTTGATCCTTATTAGAATCTTTTGCTTTTTTTAAAAAACCATCTTCCATTTTAGCATAGTGTCCTGTTGCTATGTAATCTGCACCTAACTTGAATGCTTCTTTTTTAAATAAATCAAATTTAATATATTTATTACACATAACATCAGGATTTGGAGTTCTACCTTTTTTCAATTCTTCTAAAAAATATGTAAATACATCATCCCAATATTCTTTAACAAAATCTATTCTGTGTAATTTAATACCTAGTTTTTCACAAACTTTTAAAGCATCATTATAATCTTCTTCTTGAGGACATATATCGTGATTTAACAAATCAGGATTCCCTTTAATATCATTATTTAAAGAAGAATCCCAATTTCTCATAAAAAGTCCTTCAACTTCATATCCTTGTTTAAGTAATAATAGTGCTGCTACTGAAGAATCTACTCCTCCACTAATTCCAACTATTACTTTTTTCATTCTGCTATTACCTTTATAAATGTCTTCTTTCCTTTTTTAATAATTAATTCTTTATCTAATTTAACTTCATAGTCAATATCAGTAATTTTTTCATCATTAATCATTATTCCACCTTGAATTACATTTCTTTTAGCTTCTGCTTTGGATGGAACTAAAGAAGCTTTTACAAGTAAATCTAATATATTAAATGTTCCTTTTTCAAGTTTAATACTAGGCATATTTGTAGATATTCCTTTATTAAATACTTCTTCACTTGTCTTCTCAGCAAGTTTAGCATCTTCTTCTCCTCTTATGAATTTAGTTACTTCATAAGCCATTTCTTTTTTAGCTTTTACTATATCTTTTTCGCATATTTCATCAATATAATCACAATCTAAATCTGTAAAGAAGTAAAATAATTTCTTAACATCTTGATCATCCATATTAATTAATTGTTGATAAAAGTCATATGCTGATATTTTGTTTCTATCTACCCATAAAGCATTTCCAGCACTTTTACCCATTTTCTTACCTTGTGAATCAACTAAAAGTGGTGATGTAAATACATAAGCATCTCCTAAACCAGATTTTTTAATAAGTTCTGTACCTGCTAAAATGTTAGACCATTGATCTGATCCACCTATTTGTACTAAACAATTGTGATTTTTAAATAAATGATAAAAATCATATGCTTGAAGTAAAGAGTAAGCCATTTCTAAAAATGTTAAACCACCTGCTTCTAAACGCGTTTTATTAGAATCTGAAGCAAGCATTTGATTAACATTAAATTTAGATCCAACATCTCTCATAAATTCCATGAATTTTAAATCAAGTAACCAATCTGAATTATCTAAAATTTGACATTTATTTTCCCCTTCAAAACTCAAAAACGGCATAAGTGTCTTCTTTAAATTTTCTTTATTTTTATTAACTTGATCAAAAGTTAATGCTACTCTTTCAACTTTTCTTCCAGTAGGATCTCCAACTATTCCAGTAGCACCTCCAATTATTATAATTGGTTTATGTCCCATTTTTTGTAATCTTCTTGCAAGTGTAATTGGAAACAGATGACCTATATGAATAGAATCAGCTGTAGGGTCTACTCCCAAATAAAAAGTAATAGAACTATTGTTAATCAAATCTTCTAATTTTTCCATATTATTGCTTTGATATACATATCCCCTCTTTTTAAGTTCATCAAAATTTTTCATATAATCACCTTCTCTCTTCCTGTTATTATAACATAAAAATATTTAAGCACGTTTAATTTTAATAAGTATTAAAGAAAAAATAAACCAATATAAAAACGATATAACATATAAAATTTTATTTTTAGGTTTTAAAGACATAAAAATCAAAGAAAATATACCACCTATAATACAAAAAATAATAAGTATGTTTTCTTTTATATCTTTCTTTAATATTTTATTAAAGATAAGTAAAAAGATTAATAATACTATATTAATTATAAT
>CAJPPJ010000051.1 GCA_905372515.1 uncultured Eubacteriales bacterium | reverse complement strand
ATTATTTATTATTTCTTTTGCAATATTAATCTGGTTATTTCCTCCATCTACTATCACAAGATCACACTTTTCTTCTTCCTTAGTAAGAACTTTATAGTATCTTCTATATAAAACTTCCCTCATAGCAGCTAAGTCATCCTTAACATCTACTTCTAATTTATACTTTCTATATAAATTTTTATTCTTTTCAAAGTAATCATAAACTACCATAGCACCTACATAAAAAGTTCCAAATAAATGTGAATTATCAAATAATTCAATTCTTTTAATATCTTTATTTAAAATACTATTTAATTCTTTTATAGCTTTATTTTTCTTATCTTCTCTCTTCTTATATAAATCTAATTTATCATCTAAATAAATCTTAGCATTTTCACTACCAAGTAATGATAACTTCTTAAGTTTATCTTTCTTAGCAACATGAACTTTAACTTTAAGATATTCTTCGAGTATTTCTTGTATTTCTTCATATGGTATATAAATATCTTTTGGTATTATGATATTTTTTTCATAAAACATTAAAATATATTCTTCCAAAGTATCTATTATATTATCATTAATTACAACCATATCTTTAATAGATCCAAGTAACTTTCCTTCTCTAACAATAAAAATATTAATACCTAAATAATTAGTACTTTCAGATACAGAAAACATATCAAAATTATAATTTTTATTTAAATCGATAAGTTGTTTCTTCAAAGTAATATCTATATCATTTAAAGTATTTTTATATTCTAAAGCTTTTTCAAAATCTAAACGTTCACTTGCTTCTTGCATTTTTTTTATAAGTTCATTTTTTAAACCTTTTTCTTTATTATTTAAAAATGCTACTGTCTTATTAATTAAATCATTAATTACCTCTTCATCTATTTTCTTTTCACAATAACCTAAACATTCATTAATATGATAATAAAGACACACTTTTTTAGGCATAGTACTACACTTTCTTAAAGGATATGCTCTATTAACTATATCTAAAGTATTTCTTGCTGCTTTTACATTAGGAAAAGGTCCGAAAAGAATAGAATTTTTACTATGTTTTTTACTTCTAGTTATTTTAAGTATAGGAGCAGAACTCTTTATAAGTTCAATATATGGATAACTTTTATCATCTTTTAATAAAATATTATATTTAGGATTATATTTTTTTATTAAGTTAATTTCTAATAATAAACTTTCAAGTTCAGTCGATGTTACTGTATATGTTAAATCATCTATTTCATTAACTAATAATGAAGTCTTAATATTTACAGACCTTGTAAAATAAGACTTCACTCTTTTCTTCAAATTCTTGGCTTTACCAACATAAATTATTGTTTTATTTTTATCTAAATATTGATAACTACCTGGTTTTTCAGGTAAGTTATCAATTTTTTCTTTTAATATTTTATCCATTTATATACTCTTCAAAAGTAGCATCTAATTGACCAGATTTAATCATATCAATAACTTTTTCCTTAGTAATAATCTTATATTTAATTAATATTTGTAATACTTGTTTATTAAAATCTTTACTATTTATATCTAGTTTTGATATTTCATTTACTATTTGATTAAGTTTAATATTAGGCATTTTTGATAATATTTCTTTTTTAACTGTAGAATTTCTAAACATTGGAATATTATTAAACATAGGAAGTGTAAATAATAACGATAAAAGATATGCTACTATTACACCTTTTATAAGTCCTAAAATAAAACCTAATATTTTTGAAAATATTCCAAGTACTATAGTAATATTAAGTAATTTTTCTAATATATTTGTTAAGAATATTATTAATTGGAAAATTACACTTAATATTAAGAATACTATTAAAAAAGCTATTATTTGATATACAAGTAAATTTATAGGATTATTACCTACTTTAACTAAAGATATTATTAAGTTAGTTGTAGGTGTTATAAGTTTATAAGATACTATAAGTAAAACTATATAACCTACTGTAAGTACTAATTCTTTAAAAAATCCTCTCTTAAGTCCTATAAGACCACATACTAATATAATAAGTAAGAAAAATATATCTACTAAATTCATAATTCACTCCCTTTTAATTATAACATACTCTACTTTATTTTAATAAATTCATAAATTCTTCTTTAATTTCTTCTAATCTTTTTTCAGTAGTAGCTTCAAATCTTAAAGTTAAATTAGGTCCTGTATTAGAGGCTCTTATAAGTCCCCAAGAATCATCAAATTCTACTCTAACTCCATCTATATCAAGATATTTATATCCTTTAGATATAACATATTCTTTAACTTTTTCTACTATATTTAATTTTTCTTCATCAGATGTTGCTATTTTTATTTCAGGTGTTGAATAATACTTAGTAACATCATCTAACATAGTTGATAATTTTTGATCAGTTTTAGTAAGAATTTCAATAAGTCTTAAAGATGCATAAATACCTGAATCAAAACCTGGAAAACGATCTCTAAAGAATATATGTCCACAATATTCTCCACCAAATGCTAAATTATGCTCTATAATAGCAGCTTTTTCATATGAATTTCCTGTTCTACAAACAACTTCTTTAGCACCTAATTTTTTTATTTCATCACTTAATGTTTTAGAACACTTAACATCATATAAGAATTCTTTTTTCTTCTTAGTATTCATTAAATCTCTAATAAAGATAATCATAAGTTTATCTGCTTCTATTTGATTTCCTTTATCATCTATTACACCAAGTCTATCTCCGTCTCCATCATAAGATATACCTACATCTGCACCAACTTCTAAAACCCTTTTTCTTAAATCTTCTAAATTAGCTCTTATTGTTGGATCTGGATGGTGATTTGGAAAATTAGGATCTACTACATCATATAAGTATGTTATATCTAAAAATTTAAACTCATCAAATATTTTTTTAGCAATTACACAAGTAGTAGCATTAGCTAAATCTAAAACAACTTTTAATTTCTTTTCTTCTAACTTTAATGATTTCTTAAATAATTTAATATAATCATTATCTATATAATAAAAGTATAACTTTCCTTCACCTTCACTAAATTCTCTTTTTTTAGTAAAATCTCTAAATGCTAAAACTTCTTCACCTTTTGCATTAAGTCCATCAAATTGAAATTTAAAACCATTTTCATCTTTGGGATTATGACTTGCTGTAACCATAATTCCACTAGGTATATTTAAAAACATTGATGCGAAATAATACATAGGAGTAGTAACAATACCTAAATTAATAACATTTATTCCAGTTGAAAGTATTCCTTTAATTAGATTAGTAGATATTGTAGATGATGAATATCTTATGTCTCTACCTACTACACAAGATTTATATCCTTTACTTTTAACAACTGTTCCAAAACTTTTACCTATAACAAATGCTACTTCTTCATTTATTTGACTAGGATATTTACCTCTAATATCATTCCCCCTAAAAATATTGTCATCTATTTCTTTAACCAAGTACATTATATTCCTCCCTTTTTATTTCAAATTCTCCTTGACTAGTAACAGTACATTTGTAATTTTCTTCTTCTAAGTTATTTTTAATAACATCCATAGATACTGAAAATTTTTCTATTTTTTTATTCTTCTTTAAATTTTTATTTCTTAAATATGATATAGAAATAGTAAATTCGTTATCTTTTTGATTTAACTTAATACCTGATTCACTTCTTTGTGTAAGTTCTGTATAAGTATCTAAATATCTCTCTGTTTCAGGTTTTATATACTCTTTTGTTTTATATTTATAACTCATTACAGTTCTTACTGCTTTAGAGTTATAATAAACACCTTCAAATCTTCTAGTTAAAACAGAATTATCTAAAACACATATCATTTTTTGACTTTTAACTTTTATTAATGATTTTAATTCTTTTTGATAACTTGGATCTCTTTTTTCATAATTAGGATCTAATTTTTGAAATAAAGGAGGAATAAAGATTAAAAATACAAAGAAACCTGCTAATACATAAAATACTTTTTTCTTCTTTTCTTCTTTTTCATCAACAAGTAACTTAGGATCTATTTTTTTAGTTATTTCATCATTAATATCTTTTTTTTCATAAACTCCTAATTTTTTTACTTCTTCATCTTGTTCTAAAAAAGAAAATAAATTTTTTTTCTTTTTTTCTTCTTTTGTCTTATTTTGCTTTTCGTCCATTTTCTTCCCCTTCTTCTAAATATTTACTATTCTTATCTCTAAGTATTAAACACATTGAATTATATTGATACTTCCTAGCTAAGTTATTATATGTTTCATAAAAACTTTTAATTAAAGTATTATTCTTTTCTTCTTCACTTCTAAAGCTAAAACTTATTATATGATTATGCTTTCTAATAATATCGGATTTCTCTCTAAATTCATCCCACATACTAATATTAGATTGCATTAATATTGTTCTCACCTTTTGATTAAAATTATCTTCTCCCATCATATCTTTTAAATATGCTATTTTTTCATTTATTTGTGAATACATCTTCTTATCATTAGAACTAACTTTAATTCCTAAATCATCTTCTATTTGTTTTATATCATTTTTA
>CAJPPJ010000050.1 GCA_905372515.1 uncultured Eubacteriales bacterium | reverse complement strand
ATTTGTAATAGGAATATTAAATGGCAAAAAAAAGGAAGATGTTTATAAAGATATAAGAGAATATAACTACAATAAATATTTTGATAATGAAACTATAAATAATTATAGTAGAATATTAGAAAATGATATTAGATTATTAGATATAGATAGTATAAATAGTTCTGGTTATGTAGTAAATACATTGGAGGCAGTTATATGGTGCTTTATGAATAAAAATAATTATAATGAAAATATTATTGAAGCAATAAATTTAGGAAATGATGTTGATACAATTGGAGCATTAGTTGGTGGATTAAGTGGAAGTTATTATAATAAAATAAATAATAAATGGTTAAAAGAGATTAAAAGAAAAGACTATTTATTATATCTATGTAATAGATACTATGAAATATTAAATAATAATAGATAGTGGATGTAGAAAAATATTAAAATATACTATTTGTTATTATAAACACAAGCAAATATGGTTCTAAAAATATTGATATAGCCAAAGATATTGTAATCAGATTAAAAAATTAGTTGACAAAAAAATTGATGACGATTTAAAAGATTTAAATGATATATATGATAGTTATAATTGGGGAGAATTATTTAAAGAGTATTATGAAAATGATAAGAAAATACTGATAAATTTAAAAACAGTCTTTCTCAGATTAATAACATAGATCAAGTGAAAAAATTTGTAGTTAATAAAATAATTGATTTTTTAGGGGAAGTAATAGAATTATTATAATATTAAAAAATCTTAATATAATCCGCTTTTTTATTTTAATAAATGTTAAAATTTGTAAAAAACGATAAAATATATTGACAAATTTACAAAAGAGGTAACACAAAAATTGACAAAATAAAATCAATATAATATCCTCAAAAAGAAAGTGAGGAAAAATGAATAAGAAAAGAATTTTAATAATTAGTATAATTATACTTTTAATATTATTAATTTTAGGTGGATTTTTCATTTTTAAAGTAATGAATAAGAAGAAAACGACATCAAAAAATAATAAATATAAAGTAGTATTAGTAACTGATGATAAGAAAGAAGAAAAAGAAGTAAAAGAAAACGAGATTTTGAAACTTGAAAAGAAAGAAAAAGAAGGATATGTTTTCAAAGGTTGGGAAGATGAAGATAAAAAATTATATACTGATGAAGTAAAAATTTCAAAAAATTTGAAATTAAAAGCAGTATTTGAAAAGAAAGAAGATCAAACTACACAATCACAACCATCAGAAGAAAAGAAACCTGAAGCTTCAGATAATAATCAAAATAATAATAATACTTCAAAAAAATATTATTGTGATAAAGGATATAATTTAAGAGGAACAAATTGTATTAAAACTGAAAAAGTAAATGCAACATCTTCTGCAAGATGTCCAGCAGGATTTACTGAAGAAGCAGGAAAATGTAGTCATATAATGAATGCAGGTCCAAATTGTGCAGGTTTATATCCATTTGGTGAATGGAAATTACAAGGAGATGGTAGATGTCATCATCCAAATGGAGAAGATGATGAGCCTCAATATAATGCTTGTCAAAGTGGATATAAAATTGTAAGAGTAGGTCCAGTTGAAAAATGTAAAAAAATAATAGATAAAGTAGTTTCATACCATTGTCCATCAGGATATAGTTTAAGTGGAACAAGTTGTTTTAAAACAATAACAATAAAAGCTAAAGTAAAATAATATATTAAAAAGAACTATAAAAATAGTTCTTTTTTAGTTTTTTAATAAATAAAAAAACTCTTATTACTAAGAGTCTTAAAATCTTATATGGTGGAGCATAGCGGGATCGAACCGCTGACCTCCACGGTGCAAGCGTGGCGCTCTCCCAGCTGAGCTAATGCCCCATAAGACACTTTAAATGATAAAAGAAAAATTAAAATTTGTCAATTGTTTTCTAAGTAATTTTCAAAATTTCTCAAAGAAAAATATTAATATACATGATATAATCAAGATGGTGATTTAATATGTATGAATATATAAAAGGTAAAATAACAGATATAATGGCAGATAAAGTTATTATAGAAAATAATAATATAGGATATGAAGTATATACATCTAATCCATATTATTTTGAAATTAACAAAGAATATAAAATATATTTATATTTAAATATAAAAGAAGATGAACATAGCTTATTTGGATTTAAGGATAAGACAGAAAAGCAATTGTTTTTAAAACTAATATCAGTTAAAGGTGTAGGTCCTAAAACTGCTCTTCCTATACTAGCAACAGGTTCAATTAATGGAATAATAGATGCTATAGAAAGAGAAAATATTTTATATTTAAAAAAATTTCCTAAGATAGGAGAAAAAGTAGCAAAACAAATTATACTAGATCTAAAAGGTAAATTTAAAAATATAAATATAGAAGTTAGTGAAGAGATAACTTCTAACGAAGAACTTTATGAAACTCTTAAAAGTCTTGGTTATAAAGATAAAGAAATTAAAATGGTTATACCTAAGATAAGTAATGATTTAACATTGGAAGAAAAAGTAAAAGAAGGATTAAAACTTTTACTTAAGTAGGTGAATATGGATAGTGTAGTAAGAGATGAAAATTTAAAAGAAGAATATGAAGAAAGTTTACGTCCTTTAAAAATTAAAGATTATATTGGACAAAATGATGTTAAAAATAATATAGATGTTTTTATTAAAGCAGCTAAAATAAGAGATGAATCGTTAGATCATGTATTACTTTATGGTCCTCCTGGACTTGGTAAAACAACACTTGCTCATATTATAGCTAATGAAATGGGAACAAATATTAAAACTATAACAGGACCATCTATTGAAAAGACTGGAGATCTTGCAGCAGTTTTATCTTCACTTGAACCTGGAGATGTATTATTTATTGATGAAATTCATAGACTTCCATCTTTTGTAGAAGAAATACTTTATCCGGCTATGGAAGACTTTACTTTGGATATTCTTGTAGGTGGAGAAGGAAGTAGTAAAACAGTTAGAATTTCACTTCCACCATTTACTTTAGTAGGTGCTACTACAAGAGCAGGAGATTTAACAGCACCATTAAGAGATCGTTTTGGAATTATTGCAAAACTAAAATATTATAATGATGATGAACTTTTTGAAATTGTTAAAAGAACATCGAAGGTATTAAAAATAGATATAGATGATGACGCCGCTTATGAGCTTGCTAAAAGGAGTAGAGGAACTCCAAGAATTGCTAATAGACTTTTTAAAAGAGTAAGTGACTTTGCAATAGTAGAAGAAAATGATTATATTGATTTGAAAGTTACTAAAAATGCACTAGATAGACTTAAAGTAGATAAAGTAGGACTTGATGAAACAGACCATCAATTACTTGTAGCAATTATTAAAAAATTTAATGGAGGTCCTGTTGGTATTGAATCTATTGCTAGTGTTATAGGTGAGGAAGTATCAACTATAGAAGATGTTTATGAACCTTATTTGTTACAAAAAGGATTTTTAAAAAGAACTCCTAGAGGAAGAATAGTTACTGATTTAGGATATAAGCAAGTTGGATTAAAATATCAAAATTCTTTATTTGATTTAGATAATTTTGAAAATGAATAAAAAGTCGTATTTTTTTGTCAAAAATATGAAAAACATCAAGTTTAATTGACAAATAAGAACTAATGTTATAATATAAAATCAGTTATTTAAAGAGGAGAGTGAATTATGTTTTTAGATGGATGTACACCAGAATTAGTAACTTTAATTAAGATGGTAAAATTAGCTTTAGGAATCATTCAAATAGTAGTTCCAATATTATTAATTGTTATGGGATCATTAGATTTAGCTAAAGCAGTTGCTACTCAAGATGATAAAGTAATGAAATCAACAATGGCCACATTAGGAAAACGTGTAGTATTTGCAGTAGCTGTATTCTTAGTAGTAGTTATAGTTCAATTAGTAATGAACATGGTATCAACTAATGTACAAAACAGCGGATCTGATACAGGTTTAGGTACATTTACAAGTTGCTGGAATGCTGCATAAAAAGTTATAAAGTAAAAGAAGAAGATTTTTAAAATCTTCTTTTTATTTTTCGAAAAAATTGATTTTTAATTTAATAACTTATTGAGGGAAGATAAATGATCAATAATTTTGAAGTAGTTAGGCAAGAAGATATAACTGATTGTGGAGCATGTTGTTTAAAAATGATTATTAAGTATTATGGAGGTGATTATCCACTTTTTCATTTAAAACAATTAACTCATACTGATCAATTTGGAACAAATGCCTTTTTAATAAAAGAAGCAGCATTAAAATTAGGATTAAATGCTAAAGTCTTAAAAGGAAATTTAGAAGATATTAAAGAAGAAGATTTACCAATAATTGCACATGTTATACCTAATAAATCTTATGAACATTTTATAGTAATTTATAAATTAGATAAAAAGCATGCTTTAGTTACTATAGCTGATCCAGCGCTAGGAAAAAGAGTTATAACATATGGTGATTTTTTTGAAATATCAACAGGTAATTTTATATTTTTTGATAGTAATAAAAAATTAGCTAATATAAGTGTAGGTAAAAAAATTAATAACTTAATTTTAAATGCATTTATTAATAATAAAATTTTATTTTTATTTATTATATTAATTTCTATAT
>CAJPPJ010000049.1 GCA_905372515.1 uncultured Eubacteriales bacterium | reverse complement strand
AAAATAAAATTTGTTGAATAAATTATTTTAGTTATCAACTATATTAAGAAAGGAGTTTAGTTTGCGAGTAGTAAAGAATTCAATAGCATATGTTTTAAGAAAAAGAAGAAGAACATTTATAATTTTTGTTATTTTAACTTTAGTTTTATCTTGTTTATATTCTTGTTTAAATATAACGAAATCTAGTAATAACATGGAAAGATCTTTATATGAATCATCTAATTCTTCTGTATCATTAATGAAAAAAGATGCTCAAGGATATTTTGAAAAAGATGAATTTAAAAATATAAATAAAATCAATATAAGAAATTATTTCAGAATATGAAGGATTAGCAAGATTAATAAATGGTAATGTAATTGAAAGTAAACAAAAAATTAAAAGAGATTATTTATCTAAAGATTTAAAAAATCTTGTAGCAATAGAATCTACAAGTAATACTAAAAAAAATATCTTATTTAATAGTGGAGTTTTTTCTTTAAAAGAAGGAAGACATATTAATAAAGATGATGTAGATAAAATACTTGTACATAGTGAGTTTGCTAAAAAAAATAATTTAAAATTAAAAGATAAAGTAAGTTTACAACTTATAAATATGACTAAAAACAAAACAACTGTTAAAGAGCATAAGTTTGAAATAGTTGGAATATTTACTGGAAAAAAACAAGAAAAATACACAGGTTTATCTTCTGATTTTAGTGAAAACATGATGTTTACAGATTATAAATCTAGTCAAAAAGCGTTAAATACACCAAAAGATATTGTAAATAAATTAACAATTTTTGCATCATCACCAAAAGAAATGAAGACAACTATTACAAAAATAAAAAAGATACAAGTAGATTGGTCAAAATATACAATTAGTAAAAATAATAATGCTTATAGAGAAGCACTTGATGCTTTAAATGGAGTTAAACATATAATTAAAATAATGACTTATTCAATCATGATAGGTGGATCAGTTATTCTATCATTAATATTAATTCTATGGTTAAGAGAAAGAATTTATGAAATAGGAATTTTATTATCTATAGGAATAAGTAAATTAGAAATTATAGCACAATTTATATTAGAGTTATTATTAGTATCACTTCCATCAATTTTAATGTCTTTAATATTTGGTAATTTAATATTAAGACAGATAGCTAGTGGATTTATATCATCAGATGATACAGTTTCCATTACATCAAAATTCTTAAATGATGGATATAATATCAATAATTTAATAATATTTATAGAAAGTTATATTATTCTAATTTTAATAATTATTATATCTGTAGTAATTACATCAGGAATTATATTAATGAAAAAACCAAAGAAAATATTATCACAAATTAGTTAGGAGGAAATATGAGTATATTAGAAATAAAAAATGTAACATATGGTTATAAAGATGCAGAAACTAAAGTATTATCATCTGTAAATTACAGTTTTGAAATAGGTAAGTTTTATGCAATTATTGGAAAATCAGGAACAGGTAAATCAACATTACTTTCATTATTAGCAGGACTTGATAATCCAGAAGAAGGAGAAATATTATTTAAAGATGAAAATATAGAAAAGACAGGTTATACAAATCATAGAAAAAATAACATTTCTCTAGTATTTCAAAATTATAATCTTATTGATTATTTAACACCACTTGAAAATATCAGATTGGTAAATAATAAAGCTTCTGGAGATATATTAAATGAACTTGGACTTGATAATCAACAAATTAGAAGAAATGTAATGAAATTATCAGGAGGTCAACAACAACGTGTTGCTATTGGTAGAGCTTTAGTATCTGAAGCACCAATTATACTTGCTGATGAACCAACAGGAAACTTAGATGAACATACAGCAGGTGAAATAATAGATATATTAAAAAAATTAGCAAAAGAAAGAAATAAATGTGTTATTGTTGTAACTCATAGTAAAGAAGTCGCTAGAGCAGCAGATACTGTATTAGAACTTAACAATAAAAAATTAAAAAAAGTTAATAAATAAATTAGGAGGTAAAAAATGATAAGAAATGCTTTTAGATATGTAACAAGAAAATTTTTAAAATCTTTTATAATATTATTGGTTGTTTTATTTATGTCAGCACTTAGTTTAATTAGTTTATCTATCAAAGATGCTACAGATAAAGCATCTGAAAAAACATTTAGTAATATAACTAATAGTTTTTCTATGGAGATAAATAGACAAACAAATCCAGGAACACCTAGAGGTGGTGGAAATGTTAAAGGTCAAGATATAAAGAAAATAACTGATTCTAAGAATATAGATGGATATGTTAAAAGAATTAATAGTGTAGCTGATTTAGATGGTTATGACATTATTGAAACTCAAGAAACATTAGAAAATCAATCTGCTGAAAGAGCAAAAAATTTCAAAAGAACAGTTATGTTAACTGGAGTTAATGATTCGAAAAAAGAAAAGAAATTTATTTCAGGAGTATATAAATTAATTCAAGGTAGACATTTAAATAGTAATGATAAAAATAAAATTTTAATGCATAAAGATCTTGCAGAAAAAAATAAATTAAAAATTGGAGATAAAATAAGATTAAGATCTAATTTATTTGATGCAGATAATGAAAAAGGTGCTAATGAAACTGTTGAAGTAGAAATAGTAGGTATATTTGATGGACATAACAATGGAGGAGTTAGTTATGCACAAGAATTATATGAAAATACTTTAATTACCGATGTACATACAGCTGCTAAAATTTATGGAAATACAGAAGATACTGCTGTATATCAAGATGTTACATTTTTTGTAAAAGGTAATAAAAAGTTAGATTATGTAATAAGAGAACTTTCAAAATTAGATATAAATTGGGAAGAATATAATTTAATTAAGAGTTCATCTAATTATCCAGCATTACAAAAATCAATATCTGGAATATATTCAGTAGCAAATCAATTATTCTATGGATCTTTAATATTTGCAGGTTTAGTAGTTTCATTATTGTTATTTTTATGGATGAATGCTAGAAGAAAAGAAATCGCAGTATTATTATCTCTTGGAATTTCAAAAGCACAAATTTTAGGGCAATTTGCTATAGAGTTAGTACTTATTACAATACCAGCATTTATAGCTTCATATTTCTTAGCATCATCAACAGGAAAATTAATAGGTAATAATGTATTACAAAAAGTAACTGGAGATATAGCTAAACAAATAGCAAAAGAAGCAGGTTCTAGAAGTTTAGGTGGAGGAGCAGAAGTAGATGGCTTTAATAAAACTATTACAAGCTTAGATGTTAATGTTACAATACAAGCTTTAATTTATGTAATAATATTTATGTCAATAGTACTTATAATATCTTTATTAATATCTTCTTCAAGTATTTTAAGAAAAGAACCAAAAGAATTATTAAATGATTCTAAATAACAATTATCGGTGTTTTTACACCGATAATTTTATATTATTTAAAAATACTATATAATTTAAGAAGGAGAAATTGATGAAGATACTTGTTGTAGAAGATGATAAAGTTATAAGAGAAGGAATATATGAATATTTATTAGAATTTGGATATGAAATGTATGAAGCTGAAGATGGAAGAAAAGCATTAGATATATTTAAAGATAAAGATATTAATTTAATAATATTAGATATTCAAATTCCCTTATTAAATGGTTTAGAAGTATTAAAAGAGGTTAGAAAAGAAAGTAAAATTCCTATTCTTATGTTAACTGCTTTTAGTGATGAAGAATATAAAATAAGTGCTTTTTCAAGTTTAGCTGATGGTTATATAGAAAAACCTTTTTCATTACCAGTTTTAAAGGTTAGAATAGATTCTTTAATTAAAAGATATTATAAAGAAGTAGAAAAATTCATATATAAAGATTTAGAAGTTAACTTTTCTAGCTATACTGCAAAAGTAAAAGATGAATTTATAGATGTTAATGCAAAAGAACTAGAAATTTTAAAATATTTATTGGAAAATGAAGGACATGTATTAACTAGAAATCAAATAATAGATAATGTTTGGAAAGAAACAGAAGATATACCTTTTGATAGAGTTATTGATGTGTATATAAAAGAATTAAGAAAAAAATTAAAATTAGATTGTATTATCACAATCAGAAATGTTGGATATAAGTTGGAGAGAAAATGAAAAATTTAAAAATATTTCCTAAGATGTTTTTACATACATTTGTCATATTAGGGATTTTAATTGTTTTTATACATTTATTAGTTTATTTAATATTTCCTAAAACATATTTAGAAACTAGAAAACAAGAAATTTATATGAAAGCAAATGAATTATCTAATAATTTACAAGGAAAAGATTTAAAGTTTATTCAAGAAACTTTAGAGTTTTATTCTAAAAGTAGTGAAATAAAAGCTTTTATAAAAGGTCAAAAAAATTTTAACAAGTTACAGCTTGATAATAATATAAATGCTAATTTAAAAAGTAATAATAATTCTTTAATAATTGAAGAAAGAGAAATAAAATTAAAATCAGGTGAAAAAACATCTATAAAATTTGTATCTACAACTGATATGCAAAAAGATGCTAAAGAATTAAGTTTTAAATTTTTGCCATATTCTTTATCTATATCAGTATTATTTTCTATAGTTATTTCTTTAATGTATGCTAAAGTTATAACTAATAATATTAAAGAAATAAAAAAAGTAACTGGAAAAATGATGAAATTAGATAGAAAAGCTAAATTGAAAGTTGATTCTACTAATGAAATAGGAGAGTTGAAAAGTCAAATTAATGATTTATATTCAACATTATTAAATCTAATAGATGATCTAGAAATTAAAAATAAAGAAATAAA
>CAJPPJ010000048.1 GCA_905372515.1 uncultured Eubacteriales bacterium | reverse complement strand
AAAAAGGGAAAAACCAAATATTATAGTTATTACCGGAGATTTAATAGATAGATATGAAAGTTTTGATAATATAAAGAAGTTTTTAAATATGATAAAAGACATTGCTCCTATATATTATGTAAGTGGTAATCATGAAATCTATTATAAAAGATTTATTAAGTTAAAAAAAATACTAGCTAAACTAAATGTAAAAGTATTAGAAAATAAAAGTGTTTCTTTAAAACTTAAAAATAATATAAATTTAATAGGAATTAATGATATTTCTTATAATAAAAAAAATATAATAAAAGTAATTAAAAATTTAATTAAAGAAAATGAATATAATATTTTACTATCTCATAGACCAGAAATATTTGAAAAATATGTAGAATCAAAAGTGGATTTAGTTTTTACAGGTCATGCTCATGGAGGACAATTTAGAATTCCTCTAATTGGAGGAGTATATGCTCCTGGACAAGGAATATTTCCTAAATATACTTCAGGTGTTTATGAAAAAAATGAAACTAAGATGATAGTTAATAGAGCTCTTGGAGATAGTGGTATAGTAATAAGAATTAATAATATGAGAGATATAGTTTTAGTCACTTTAAAGTCTGAAAAATGATTAAAGATTACATTAAAAATAAAAAGAGATTGTTTTTGATCTCTTTTTTTGTATAGTTTACATTATTGTTTTTTACCAAAAGTTATGTACATTTTGTATATATTTGGTGCTACTATTTTAGAAAATTCTCCCATATATTCTATAGCTTTAGCGTTGTAAGATAGCTTCATTTCATTTAAACCTCTATAAGTATTTTTATTAAAATCAAATTCTCCACTTATAGCTCCTAAATTAAAATAATTGATTTTATCATCATCTGAATATTTTTCTATAATTTTCCATTTTATTAAATAATTAGAACATAAATTCTTATATTTTCTATCATAACTTTCTTTTAATAAATATATTGTATCTTTAAATTTTATTATTATAGAAACTCCTACTATAAGACCATCAGGATTATTTTTTAAAAGCTCTGTAGCTTCTACCATATATGATTTATATGCAGCTAAAATTTTATCAGATTGCATCTTTTGATTTAATATAAGAGTCATATTTTTACCTTTATATCCATTAGTTTGAATAATACTAGTTAAATAATCATTTTTTTCTAGCTCTTTTTCATATAATTTTCTGCTATTTTCTACATACTCAACAGTATTTAATTTTGCATAATAAATTTCTAAATTATCTTTAAAAGCATAATAAAGATTTTTATACCATGATATAGGTTTGTCTGTATTAACTAATATATGTTTAAATATGTCGAAGTTATATTTATTATCTTTATAAATAGTAAGACCATATTTTATAGATTTCCTAAGTTTATTTCTTAATTGTTTTCTAAGTTTACTAAATAATAAATCTTTAGTGGTATTTATTTCCAATAAAGTTTCAAATCTAGGATTTGTATTTTCAAAATATTTATTAAATCCACTATGTGTGAAACCATGTCTTTTAAAAGCGTTTAATACTTCTTTTGAATAGTCAAATTTTTCAATAACTTTACCTTTTCTATTCCTTTTAAAAACAATAAGAGGAGGATCTATTTTGAAAGTCATATATTTATCATAATCTAAGTATTTATTGAATAAAGAAAGAATTTTATTTAAATTATTTATATCAGAATAATCAGTAATTAAACCTCTTGGAGCAAAACCATTAGCATATCCAAAAAAAATTCTTTTATAGATAATTAAACATACACCTTTTATGGTGTCTCCTTCAAAAAAACCTATTAATTTTGTTTTTAATTTGTTTTTTTCTGCAAAAATTTTATATTCGTTAGTTTGAAAATAATCACCATAATTGATACTAGAAATATAATTATTAAAATTATCTGGACTTATTACACCTATTCTCATATATTACTCCATATCCTAATTATACACAAAAAACCTTAATAATGGTATAATGTTTTATATGGATAGAGGAGAATTATAAAAATGTTTGAAAATAACAATATAGTTATATTAGGTATGGCTAGAAGTGGATATGAAGTAGCAAAATATTTAGCAAAAAGACATAATAAGATAACTATTAATGATTTGAATACAAATCAAAATGAAGAACATATAAAAGAATTAGAAAAATTAGGAGTTAAAATAGTTTTAGGTAGTCACCCTGATGATTTAATAAATAAAGATGTAAATTATTTGATTAAAAATCCAGGTGTTCCAATTGATCATAAATATGTATTAAAAGCTAAAGAATTAGGAATAGAAGTATTAAATGAAGTAGAAGTTTCAGCAAGACTTATGAGAAAAGATGTACATTTGATTGGTATTACTGGGACAAATGGAAAAACAACAACAACTACAATAATATATGAAATATTAAAGGAAAAATTTAAAGATAAAGTTCATTTAACTGGAAATATGGGTTATCCTTTAATTAGTTTTTTAGATAAATTTAAAAAAGATGATTTTATAGTTATGGAAACATCTTCACAACAATTAGAAAATTTAGATAAGTTTACTCCAGAAGTAGCAGTATTGACAAATGTATCGGAAGCACACTTAGAATTTTTTAAAACTTATGATCATTATAAAGAGTTAAAGAAAAGAATTTTTAAGAATCATACTAAAGATAATTTAGCAATAATTAATAGAACTGATGAAGAAAGTTTAAAATTAACTAATGATATTAAATCAAATAAAGTTTATTTTTCAGATTCAAAAGATGATTTATGCTATATAGAAAAAGAAAATATTTATTATAAAGGTAAAAAAATAATAGATACTAAAGAAATAATTTTAAAAGGAATGCATAATTATCAAAATATAATGGCTGCTATAATTGTTGCAAAACATTATGGAGTAGAAGATGAAATAATAAATAAAGTAGTAAAAAAATTTAAAGGAGTTGAACACAGATTAGAATTTGTAAAAGAACTTGATGGTAAAAAATATTATAATGATTCTAAAGCTACTAATTTAGTATCAACACAAATTGCTCTTAAATCTTTTGATAAAGATATTTTACTTATATTAGGAGGATATGAAAGAGGACAAGATTTTAAAGAATTAATTCCTTATTTAGATAATGTTAAAGTAATACTTGCTATAGGGGAAAATAGAGAAAGAGTTAAAAAAGAATTATCTAATTATAATGTTATAGTTAAAGAAACATTAAAAGAAGCAATGAAAAATATAAAAGATTACGATGTAGATATAGTATTATTATCACCAGCAGCTGCAAGTTGGGATCAATATAAAAAGTTTGAAGATCGTGGAGAAGAGTTTAAAAATATTGTAAATAATTTGTAATAATTTGAAAAAAATATATAATTATGTTAACTTATATTTTATGAAAGAGAGATAACTATGGAAAAATTAATGATGGTTGTATCTATATTACTAATAGCTATGGTTTTATTACAAAGTAATAAAGCGGAAAGTAGTTCACAAATTATCACATCTCAAGGAGAATTATTTAAAGAACGTAAAGAAAGAGGAGCTGAAAAAACAATTACTAATATAACTCTTATATTAGGTTTCTTGTTTTTTGCTATAGCTATTATATATAGTTTTATATAAAAAAGACTGTAAAAGTCTTTTTTTATTTTCTCTAAAACAATAAATATTTCATTAATTAGTATATAATTATTATTGAGGTATAATAATGGAAGAGAAAATATTAGAATTTATTAAGAATAATAATACTGTTTATACTATTAAATCTTTATATAAGGAATTTGGATCTAAAGATTTAGTTAGAACTATATTAGAAAAGTTAGAAAAAAATGGAGATATAGTAATAACTGCAAATGGGAAGGTTCTAGATTTTTATAAAAGTGGACTTAAAAAAGGAAAATTTATTGCTAATAAAAAAGGTTATGGTTTTGTAGAGTTTAATAAAGAACAAGATGATTTGTACATACCAAAAGAATCTGTTTTAAATGCAATAGATGGAGATATAGTAGTAGTTGAAGTAGCTAAAGTAAACAAAGGTGAAAAACCATATGGAAGAATCTTCAAAGTTATTGAAAGAAATAAAGATTATTTAGTTGGAGAAATAGTTATAGAAAATGATAATTACTATGTTATACCTGATAATGAAATATATAAATTTAAAGTATTAATACCAAAAGAAGAAGCAAATTCTTTGGTAGAAGGTATGAAAGTATTAGTAAAAATATCAAATAATAAAAATTCTAATATATACATGGGTAGTTTAGAAAAAGTAATAGGTCATAAAGATGATCCACTTATTGATGTTTTAGCGGTTGCTTATGATAATGGATTTTATTTAGAAGATTCTATAGAAGTTAAAAAACAATTAGAAACAATACCTACTGAAGTAAAACAAGAAGAAATAAAAACTAGAAAAGATTTAAGAAATGAAGAAATTTTTACAATAGATGGAAGTGATACTAAAGACATAGATGATGCTATATCTGTTAAAAAAGAAAGTAATGGCAATTATATTTTAGGAGTTCATATAGCAGATGTAACATATTATTTTAAAGAAAATTCTCCTCTAGATAATAGTGCATATGATAAAGCAACTAGTGTTTATTTAACTAATTATGTATTACCAATGTTACCACATCAACTATCTAATGGAATTTGTTCATTAAATGAAGGCGTTGATAGATTAACTATAACATGTGAAATAAAATTTGATAAAGATGCTAATATCTTAGATTATGATATTTATGAATCAGTTATTAATTCTAAAAAGAAGATGACTTATGAATCAGTTAATAGAATTTTAGAAGAAGATAAAATAGATAAAGGTTATGAAAAATATGTTGATTCACTTAAATTAATGCAAGAGCTATCATCAAAAA
>CAJPPJ010000047.1 GCA_905372515.1 uncultured Eubacteriales bacterium | reverse complement strand
AATTGCTGGACAATTTAAAAAATTTAAAAATAATAGATAGTGATTTTTATATAAGAGATACTTTGTCCAAAACTTATAAATATTTAATTAATATAGGAGAATATGATCCTTTAATAGATAAATATACACTTAATTTAAATAAGAAACTAGATATAGAAAAGATGAAAGAAGCATCTTCTTATTTATTAGGTGAACATGATTTTTATATGTTTACAGAATTTAGAGAAAAAAGATATCATTATTTAAAAACTATATATAGTATAGATATCTTTACGAAAGATAATATAGTAACTATTAGATATAAAGGTAATTCTTTTTTAAAGTATCAAATTAGATATATGACAGGTTTACTTATAGATATTGGTTTAGGTAAAAAAAATCCTTTAATTATAAAAGATTTACTTAATTTAAAAAGTATTCCTAGAACTTATTTTATAAATGGAAATGGTCTTTATTTAGAAGAAGTAGAATATGGAGATATAGATGGAAAAAGTAGTACTAATTGATGGTAATAATTTAATTTTTAGATCTTATTATGCAACAGCATATAGAGGAGAACTTTTAACTAATTCTAAAGGTTTACCAACAAATGCAATATATGCTTATGTACAAATGTTAATTAAAATAATAGCAGAAGAAAAACCTACTCATATTATGGTAGCATTTGATAAAGGTAAAACTTTTAGACATGAAAGTTACGATGATTATAAAGGTGGAAGAAATGAAACACCTAGTGAATTAAAACAACAAATTCCATATGCTAAACAAATTACTAGAGCAATGGGAATTACAGTAGAAGAATTAGAAAATTATGAAGCTGATGATATTATAGGTACGTATTCTAAAAAAATAGAAACTGAAGTATTATTAGTATCTAGTGATAGAGATTTATTACAACTTATTTCACCAAATGTAAAAATGAAACTTTTAAAAATGAAAGATTTTATTTATTATGATGAAAAAAGTTTTTATGAAGATTATGGTATTAAACCTATAGAAGTAATAGATTTAAAAGCTTTAATGGGAGATAGTTCAGATAATATTAAGGGAGTTACAGGAATAGGTGAAAAGACAGCTTTAAAGCTTATAAAAGAATATCATACAATAGATAATTTATATAAGAATATTGATAATTTAAAAGGTAAAATAAAAGAAAATTTATTAAATGATAAGGAAAGTGCTTATAAATCACTTGAGCTTGCTACCATATATTTAAATGTTCCTATAGAAGTAAATTTAGAAAAGATAGTATATAAAGGTAGTAATGAAGAGGAATTAAATAGTTTATTAAAAGAATTAGAATTTACTTCATTATTTAATAAAATGAAAATGAAAAACAATGAAGAAAAATTAGAAATAGAGATAATAGAAGATACTAACTTTTCTTTAAATGAAGATTATTCTTTATACTTGCTTAGTTCTAATTTAAGTTATTTTAAATCTAAGACATTAGGAGTAGCAATTAGTACAAAAGATAAAAATTATTTTATAAAAACAGAATATTTTAATGACAAGATATTTAACAATAATTTTAATAAATATACTTATGATGTAAAAAGAGTTGATGTAGCTTTATCACTATTAAATTTTAATAATAATATTAATTTTGATAACTATATAGCATATTACTTACTTAATGAGAAAATTACAGAAGATATAGCATTTATTATGAATAATAAAGGTTATGATGTTAAATTAAATGAAGATATATTTAAGAAAGATAAGATATTAATCGAAGAAGAAAATTTAATTAACGATGCATGTAAAAAAGCTAGATTTATTTATGAAGAAAAGAATAGATTAATAGAAGAAATAGATAAGAATGATCTACATTATTTATATTATGATATTGAATTAAAATTGGCTTTAATTTTAGCTAATATGGAAAAAGAAGGAATATTAGTAGATAAGTCTTACTTAGATAACTTAGAAATTGAAATAAGAGCAAAATTAAAAGATTTAGAAGAAAAAATATATGCTATATCAGAAGAAGAATTTAATATATCTTCACCTAAGCAACTAGGAGTTATTCTTTTTGAAAAATTAAATATACCATATCCTAAAAAGAGTAAAAACTCTAATTATTCTACAGATAAAGAAGTACTAGATAAAATTAGAATATTTAATCCGATAGTTAGTTTAGTAGAGGAATATAGAATGTTATCTAAGCTTAATTCTAATTATGTGGTAGGTTTAAAAGAACAAATAATGTCTGATAATAAAATACATACTATATATAATCAATGTTTAACTAGAACAGGAAGACTTTCTTCAAAAGATCCTAATCTACAAAATATACCTAATCACGATGAGTATGGAAGACTTATTAGAAAATGTTTTATATCTCAAGAAGGTTATACATTTTTATCAAGTGATTATTCACAAATAGAACTTAGACTTTTTGCAGAATTTTCTAATGTAGATAGTTTAAAAGAAGCATTTATTAATAATGAAGATATTCATAGATTTACTGCTGCTAAAATATTTAGTAAAGATATAAAAGATGTAACAAAAGAAGAAAGAAGTAAAGCTAAAGCTGTTAATTTTGGAATAATTTATGGTATTTCATCTTTTGGTTTAGCAAATGACTTATCTATTAATGTAAATGATGCAAAAGACTTTATTGACAAATATATGGAAAAATTTCACGGTATCAAAGAATACATGAAAAAAGAAGTAGAAGATGCTAAAAAACTTGGTTATGTTAAAACTATAATGAATAGAAAAAGATTAATAGATGAAATAAAATCTACTAACTATATGATTAGAATGCAAGGAGAAAGAATGGCTTTAAATACTCCTATTCAAGGTAGTGGTAGTGATATATTAAAAAAAGCTATGATAGATATAGATACTGAATTTAAAAATAAAAATATTAAAAGTAAAATGTTACTTCAAATACATGATGAACTTGTCTTTGAAGTAAAAGAAGAAGAAATAAAAATAGTAAAAGAAATAGTAAAAGAAAAAATGGAAAATGCTTTTAAATTATCGGTTCCTTTAATAGTAGATATTAATTTAGGAAAAGATTTGTATGAAGCTAAATAGGAGGTTTTATGCCAGAATTACCAGAAGTTGAAACAGTAAGAAAAAAGTTGCTTGATAAAGTACAAAATAAAATAATAGATGATGTTGAAATAATATATGATAAAATTATAAAAAATATAGATCCTAAAACTTTTAAAGAATCTTTAAAAAATCAAAAAATTGAAGATATTAAAAGATATGGTAAATGGTTAATATTTTGTTTAACTGATTATTATTTATTATCTCATCTTAGAATGGAAGGTAAATATTTATATAAAGATAGTAATGAAGAAATAGAAAAACATGAACATATAATATTTCATATGGGAGATAAAAAATTAATTTATAAAGATGTAAGAAAATTTGGATGTATGTATTTATTTTCTAAATCAACTGATATTTTTAATATAAAACCTTTATCTGATGTAGGTTATGAACCATGGGATAAAAAATTAAATGTAGAATATTTAAAAGATAAATATAATAAAAATATACCTATTAAAACTTTACTATTAGATCAAACTATTTTAACAGGTATAGGTAATATATATGCTGATGAGATTTTATTCTTATCTCATATAAATCCCTTATTAAAAGGAAATGAATTAAGTGATGAGAATTTAAAAGATATAATAAAGAATACTTGTGTAGTTTTAGAACAAGGCATAAAAAATGGTGGAACTACAATTAGAAGTTATACTTCACTTGATTTTGAAACAGGACATAATCAAAATAATTTATTAGTTCACAAAAGAGAAAATGAGAAATGTAAAAATTGTTCTACTTTAATTAAAAGAATAAAAGTAGGTGGAAGATCTACTTATTATTGTGAGAAGTGTCAAAAATGAATGGATTTATATTAGTAAATAAGAAAAAAAATATGACATCTAGAGATGTAGTTAATTCTTTAATCAAGATTTTAAATACTAAGAAAATTGGTCATACAGGAACTCTTGATCCTTTTGCAGAAGGACTTTTGTTAGTAGGAGTTAATAAAGGATTAAAAGTAGTTAAGTTACTTAATTATAAAGATAAAGAATATATTGCTAAAGTAAAACTTGGAATTAAAACTGATACTTTAGATATAACAGGTAACATTTTAGAAGAAAGAAAAGAAGATCTAAATCAAGAAGAATTAGTTGAAGTATTACAAAGTTTTATTGGAGAGTACTCTTATGAAGTACCAATATATTCTGCTATAAAAGTAAATGGTAAAAAGTTATATGAATATGCAAGAGAAGGTAAAAAAGTTGAGATACCAATTAAAGAGTCATATATATATGATATTAAGTTAATTGATTTTAAAGATAATAGCTTTACATTTAGTGTTAAAGTATCAAATGGTACTTATATAAGAGCACTTGTAAGAGATATATCTAAAAAAATAAATAAACTTATGACTCTAGAAGAACTTACAAGAACAAAAATAGATTCTTTATTACTTAAAGATGCTTATACATTAGAAGATATAAAAAACAATAATTTTAAATTATTAAAAATAAATGATTTATTAAATTATAAAGAAGTAGAACTTAGTGGATATTTAGAAGCTAAAGTATTAAATGGTAATAAGATAAAATTAAAAGAAAAAGAAGATAATATATTATTTATAAAAGAAACAGAAGAAATAGCGGTATATACTAGAGAAGAATGTGATATATTTAAAGTATTAGCTATGATAGAAGTATAAAGGAAAATTTTATGAATAATAAAATATATTTAGATGAAGAAGGTTATAAAGAATATTTAAAAGAAATAGAAGATTTAAAACAAGAATTTAATAATAAAGCAAAAGGTGGAACAGAAGCCGCAGAATTTGCAATAGGAGATGGATGGCACGATAATTTTGATTTTGAAGAAGCTAAAAAATTTGAATATTCTTTATCTTATAAATTAAAAGAAAAGATTGCTAATTTAAAAAATATAGTTATATTAAAGAATAAATCTAATAAATATATAAATATAAATGATTATATTTCTTTAACTC
>CAJPPJ010000046.1 GCA_905372515.1 uncultured Eubacteriales bacterium | reverse complement strand
TACCACTAATCTATTTCCAAAAATTGTTTCAGTTTTATAGTCATAGGTTCTAGTATCAACACTATTAACAACTTCACTTTCAGCAAGTTCTTCTTTTGCTTCTCCATTTGCTTCTATAGTCCACATTTTCGTATCTTCTGACTTATTAACAAAACTTGGAGTAATTGTCCAAAACTTATCAACATTGTAATTAGTTCCATAATTTCTTACAGCTGTAGCATATAATTCACCCATTTTTATTCCATTAATTCTAGATGAAACTAAATTATCTTTGGGAAATTGACATTCTGGTTTAGTTAAAAATTTATTTGTTTGAAAATTAAATGTTTCAGTACAAAAATTACTTACTAAAGCTGCATCATCTCTTTTATCTTCACTTTCTTTATTTAATGTATCATAACAATTGACTTGATTATATTTTCCAAAATTTCCAGTTCTTATAATCATATCAGTTTCACATGCTCTTTTATTAGCTTCTTCTTTTCCAAGTACTAAAGTATTAACATTAAATCCAATTAAAATATTATCATAAGTTTTTACATGATCATCATCATTTAAATTAGATTGAACAACATTTTTATTTTCCATATAAGGATTTCTAACTGTCGTATCCATAGATACAAGTCTTGGATAACCATTTTTATTTTCAATTACTCTAAATGTCTTGTAACCATTTTTATATTTTATATCAACATGGTCTCCTACTTTTAGAGCAGAACTCTTTATAGATATTTCACCAGTTGATTCTAAATTCCATTTATTTCTAGATAAAACATATGGATTATTTATTGTTCCATTACCTTCATAAATTTCTGCATTTGATGGAAAAGTAACAACCGGAATAACTGCTTCGATTAAATCATCTCTTCCTAAATCTACAGTTTTATTTGTTTTATTATTTATATTAGCAACATAAAGTCTATTATTTTCTGATAATAAATGAAACTTAAAATTAGCATTACTCATTTCATTAATCATTAAATTAGCTATTGCTTCATCAAAATCTTGAACTGTTGGTATACCTATTTTTCTAATATTTTCATTATTTCTAAATAAAGATAAATATTTATTACTATCTTTTAATTTATTAAAATAAACAGATTCTAAATAATTTCTAATATCACTTCTTTTATATTCTTTATGACCATTTATTGAATATGGAATACTAGTTATAGCATCCATACTATAAGCTTTAAATCCTCCATTTTTATCTCTTGCATATATATGCCATAATTGAGATGCATAATAAACATACGTATTATTTCTATATGTTGGATTATACTCATTTATATAATTTATTGGTCCATTAGGAGTAAGTCTTGTTTTATTAAATATTTGGTTTATTTCAATACCATTATTTTTAACTAATTCTTCCACTAATATTCTAGGTTCTTTTCTAACAGATCTATTACATGTATTAGTATCTTCTTCTCCTACATTTAAAGCTTGTTGATTAAAATATTTATAAGCATTATCTTTCTTTTGACACTTAATTTTAAAATTAGCATAGTAATTACCATTTTCATTTCTAACAGTTATATCTCTAGCCATTGTACAATTATATGTTTTATCATGAAAATCTGATATTAAATTAGTATTTTTTAATTCATCAAAAGAAAAACGAACACATCCGCTTTGTGTGGCATCACCTAATTCTTCATTTTTAAAAGTTGTAGCATATTGTAAAGCTGCTTCTTCTATTATTTTATAGTACTCATCCATTTTTTTATGTTCATTACCTAAATTACTTTTATTTAAAGCAGGTATTACAACCATCATAATAAGTCCTAAAATAACTATAACTGTTATAAGCTCTATTAGAGTAAAACCATTCTTTTTCTTCATATATTTCTCCTAAAGCTATATTTCTAATAAATCTATTTCTTCTTCCTCTTCTTTTTTAGGTTCTTTTAATACTTCTTCTTTCTTTTCTTCTTTTTCTATAGTAAATTTTATCTTTTCAGCCTTTTCAACTTTTACATCAAAATAATCTTTAAATAAATATTTAGTATTATTTTTACTTTCTAAAATAACTTTAAAAGATTTAAATAAGTCATAATATTCTATAAATAATTCATCTAATTTATTAATATAAATATAGTCAGGATTTTGATTTAATACTTGATACATATTACTAAAATCATTAAAAACTACTATATTATCTTCCTTAAAAATTAAATTTTCTTTACTAAATACAAATATATTAAATTTTTATTTGTTAATTCTTGTATATCTTCTCCAAAATCAACATCCATATATTTTTTTAAATATAAAATTTTTTGATCTGCTAAAATATTTACATAATAATTATCTTTATAATCTTCAAAATTTTTAATCATTAATTTTAAAATATTATTATTTAATGTTTCATCATTTACTATTTCTTGTCTTTCTTTATAATCTATATATAATTTATTATGAAAATATAAACTGATTACTCCTTCATCTTTTATATATTTATCAAATACTTCATCTACATTAATTTGTTCTTCTTTTTTTTCTTCTTCAGTTTTTGGTAATTCTACAGCTGGTTTGTTTTCTTCCACCTTTGGAATTAAATCTGAAATATCATTATTTTTAGGTAAATTAACATCTACTACTTCATTTGTTGATGAACTAGAAATTACAGGTGCTTCTACATTACTAAAATCCATTTTTATTCTCCTTTAAAATTTAAAATATCTTTATCTTTTGAATATTTTTTTCTTTTTATATAAAAATTATCTTTTGATATAAAAATATTATTTTGTATAACTAAGCTATAATAATCTAAAAATGTTTTTAAATACATAATAAATAAAAATATTAAAGATATAAATTTAATATATGAACTAGTATAAACAAAAACAAAGTAAACAATAGAAAAAATAATATATTCTAATAATTTAGTTTTATTCAAAATTCTATCTTTATATAAAACTATAGACAGTATAAATATAAGTGGAACAAATTTTAATAAGTCATTATATCTTATACATATTATAGAAAAGCTTGTTAAATAAAATAAAGATATTTGATATTCTAAATCTTTATAAAAAAATCTTTCTTTGTATATAAGAAATTTATAAATAAAATATGATGATATTATAAATAATACTAAAATAAATATCTTGTTTAAAAATATTAAAGAAATAAGTAATAAACCATAAATAATAGATATAAATATTATCTTCATAGTTTCTTTTAAATCATTGAACATATTAATAAACATAATTAATATTAATAAAAAAATGCATATAGCAATATATATCATACATACCTCTATTTATACTAACATAATAGTATAAATAGTATAATTTTTCAATTTAATTTGTTATAATGATACATGAGGTGAAAAATGAAAAAATTAGGAATAATAGTAGTTTTAATGTTTACTTTATTTATTACTGCATGTGGTAATGGAAGCAAATATTTAAAAGAAATAAGCTATAAAGATTTTACAAATAAACAAAAAAATAAAGAAAACTTTATTTTAGAAGTATATCGTACTGGATGCCATTGGTGTCAAGAATATAAACCAGTATTAGAAAAGCTTACTAAAGACAAAAAAATAACTATTTATGTATTAAATACTGATAATATGTCTGATCAAGAAGCAGAAGAATTTAGAAAAAAATTCGGAGAAATTGGTACACCTACAATCTTATTTTTTGAAAAAGGTGAAGAAGTAAGTAAGTTAAAAAGATCTTTAGGTTATAAAGATGAAACAGCTACTATAGCAGCATTACAAAACGCTGGTTATTTACAAGATAAATAAAAATAAAAAGTTCTTTTTATAAGAACTTTTTATTTTGCTTCTATAAAAGCTATAAATCCTAATAATGTTTCTTTTAACTTTTTATCTAATGTTCTACTATTTTTTATTTTAGTATAAATACAATTAATAAGTTTTTCTTTTTCTTCTAAACATTTCTTATAACTTTTACTAATAATAAGTAAATTTTTTAACTCTTTAACATCTCTTATTGTCAATTTTTGATTATCAAATCTATTTATATCATTTTGTTTTCTTTCTAAAAAGAACACTAAGTTATGACAATTAATTATTTTTTCTTCACCTAAGTTATCTATATTAGAAATATCTCTTTTTAATCTTAAATATTTATTTATACCTTCTAATAATTTAGATATTTTTAATACTTCTTTTTCTTCCATAGATAAATATAAATTAATCATAAATGGAATTATATTAAAACTTTTATATGTTTCAATACACTCTAACATATCATTATCATTCTTAATATCAAGTTCTAAAAATAAATATTTCTTTCTAATATTATCATTTATTAATTCTAATATATGATTAAAATTTTTATGTTTTGCATAACAACTAAGTAAATTAAAAGAAGCAGTAATATTTAATACATTATCAGTATTTAATATTTCTAAATACTTAATCATATTTTGATTTAAATTATCATTTTTTTGATATGCTACTAAAGAAAATAATTTTAAATTTTCCACATGTTTATTTAAACTTTTATAATTACTATATTTCTTGACACCAATGGCATCCAGTACGATATACTTCTAAAATAAAGTTTTCTTTATATTCTGTATTAGAACTTCCAATAATTATAATATTATATTTTTTTGTAATCTTATTAGTTTTTAAATATTTATAAAAATCAGATAATTCAGAAGATATAAATACTTTAGCTTTTTGATTCCAAATAATAAAAAGATCACTAACATTTGAACTGTTTTCATCATTTACTATAATTACATAATCTGTTTTTTGTGCTAGTTTTTCTTTATATGTTATGTTATTTTTACTTTTCATTGGTATTGTAATCATAATAAGACCTCTCAAATTTCATTGTACTTTAATAAAGAGCTTTAATCAAATTAATTTTTGTATAAAAAAAACTAACATCTCTGTTAGTATTTTATTACTTAAACTTTAAAAGTTTGAGTTCGTATCTATCTGGTGGCTCCGATTGGAATCGAACCAACGACACAAGGATTTTCAGTCCTCTGCTCTACCGACTGAGCTACAGAGCCATATGGCGGTCTCGACGGGAATTGAACCCGCGATCTTCTGCTTGACAGGCAGACGTGTTAAACCACTCCACCACGAGACCATAATGGTAGCGGGAGAAGGATTTGAACCTTCGACCTTTGGGTTATGAGCCCAACGAGCTAACCAAACTGCTCTATCCCGCGATATATAAATTGGCGGAGGAAAAGGGATTCGAACCCCTGCGCCGGTTTCCCGACCTGTCGGTTTTCAAGACCGATCCCTTCAGCCAGACTTGGGTATTCCTCCACATAGATACATTTACAATGTTACCATAACTTTTTAAGTTTAACAACATTTTTTATAAA
>CAJPPJ010000045.1 GCA_905372515.1 uncultured Eubacteriales bacterium | reverse complement strand
AAAATAAAGTTTTTAATATGTTTAAATTTTACTTAGATAAAGATGGAAATTTAGATAATAATTTTGTAATGAGATTAAATAAAAAAGATATTAAATTACCTCTTATTATAAGAACTATAAAAGAAGATGATTTGATAGTTTTAAATAATTTAGGAACTAAAAAAGTAAAAGATATTTTTAAAGATAGTAAAGTAAAAGAAGAAATAAGAAAGTATTATCCAATTATTACAGATAGTAATAATAAAATAGTCTTTATTCCAGGTATTAAAAAATCTAATTTACTTAAGAAAAAAACAGACAAATATGATATAATAATCACATGTGAATTGAAGGAGGAATTATGAAAAATAAAAAGTTTAATAAAGCATTAGTACCTTATATTAGTCTTTTATCAATAGCGTTAGTTGTTTTTATAGTATTTATGCTTACTAGATATAATAATAAAAATATGTCTTATTCAGAATTATTAAAAAATATTAATGCTAATAAAATAGAAGAACTTGAGGTAACTCCTAATCAAAAAAATTCAGTTTATGAAATAAGAGGAAGATTAAAAGGTTCTAAAGAATATGATAGATTTATAGTTAGAACACCGTTATCTGATAATACATTAAATGAATTATTAGTTAAAAATGATAAAAAAGAATTACAATATAATTTAATAGTTAGAAGTGATAATAGTAGAAATGAACTAGTATCTATATTATTAAATGTTGCTCCAATATTAGGACTTTTATTACTAGCAGGATGGTTTATTACTAGTCAATTACAATCTGGAGCTAAAGGATTAGATTTTGCTAAGAGTACAGCTAAACTTAGTACTAAGCCAAAATTTAAATTTAAAGATGTAGCAGGATTAAAAGAAGAAAAAGAAGAAGTGGAAGAAATGATAGATTTCTTAAGAAATCCTAAAAAATTTAAAATTATGGGAGCAAGAATACCAAAAGGATTTTTATTAGTAGGTCCTCCTGGTACTGGAAAAACATTACTTGCTAAGGCAGTAGCTGGAGAAGCAGGGGTGCCATTTTTCTATATGAGTGGATCTGACTTTTTAGAATTATATGTTGGAGTTGGAGCTAGTAGAGTAAGAGATTTGTTTAAAGAAGCTAAAAAAGCTGCACCATGTTTAATATTCATCGATGAAATAGATACTATTGGTAGAAGAAGAGGTTCTGGAAATGGTGGAGGACACGATGAAAGAGAACAAACTTTAAACCAATTACTTAGTGAAATGGATGGTTTTGAAGATAATGAAGGTGTTATAGTTATTGGAGCTACAAATAGAGCAGATGTATTAGATCCAGCTTTACTTAGAGCAGGAAGATTTGATAGACAAGTAACAGTAGATTTACCTAATAAAGATGAAAGATTAGATATATTAAAAGTTCATGCTAAAAATAAAGTACTAGCTAAAGAAGTAGATTTAAAAAATATAGCAGCAAGAACACCAGGATTTAGTGGAGCTGATTTAGAAAATGTTCTTAATGAAGGAGCGCTTTTAGCAGTTAGAAGAAAGAAAGATAAAATAACAATGCTAGAAATAGATGAAGCTACAGATAGAGTTATAGGTGGTCCATCTAAAAATTCTAAAAAATATACTGATCATGAAAAGAAAGTTGTTGCGTATCACGAAGCAGGTCATGCTGTAATTGGTATAAAGCTTAAGGATGCAGAACAAGTTCATAAAATAACTATTATTCCTAGAGGAGATGCAGGTGGATATACTTTGATGTTACCTAAGGAAGAAAAATATTTAGCTACTAAGAATGAACTTATCGAAAGAATAATTGGATTATTTGGTGGTCGTGCAGCAGAAGAATTATACTTTGATGATGTAACAACAGGAGCACATAATGATTTTGAAAAAGCAACAAAAATAGCAAGATCTATAGTTACAGAATATGGAATGAGTAAACTTGGACCTATTCAATATGAACACAGATCAAGCGGATATTATTTAGGAGAAGATTCTAGAGTTAAAAACTATTCTGATCATGTTGCATTAGAAATAGATCAAGAAGTACAAAAAATAATGCAAGATTGTTATGAAAAAGCTAAAAAGATAATTAAAGAAAATGATAAATTATTAAAACTTTTAGCAAATACTTTGTTAGAAAAAGAAACCTTAAATAAAGAAGAAATAGACTCTTTAGTAGAAACAGGTAAATTACCAGTTGAAGAAGAAACTGAAGAACAAGAAATAAAAAAAGTAACTAAAAGTAAAAAAGGAGAGTAAGTTTAAAAACTTACTTTTAATTTCAAATGAAGATAGGAAATGTAGAGTTAAAAAATAATTTAGTTTTAGCACCAATGGCTGGTTTCACAGATTTAGCTTTTAGAAAGTTATGTAAAGAGTATGATTGTGGTCTTGTAGTTAGTGAAATGATTAGTGATAAAGCTATTCTTTATGATAATGATAAAACTATGAAAATGTTAAAAATTGATGATGTAGAAAGACCTGTATGTATTCAACTTTTTGGTGATAGTCCTAAAAGTTTAAAAGAAGCAGCGATAAAAGTATGTAATTTAGTTAAACCAGATATGCTAAATATAAATATGGGATGTCCTGTTCCAAAAATTGCAATAAAATCAAAATCAGGTTCTTCACTTATGAAATATCCTGATTTAATTGGGGAAATAGTAAAAGAAGTTAGTAGTGCTATAGATGTTCCTTTAACTGTAAAAATAAGAACAGGATGGGATTTAAACTCCATAAATTGTGTAGAAATAGCAAAAATAGTAGAATTAAATGGTGCAAAAGCAATTTTTATACATGGTAGAACTAGAAGTCAAGGATATAGTGGAAAGGCAGATTGGGATTTAATAAAACAAGTAAAAGAGGCAGTGTCAATTCCTGTTATAGGTAATGGTGATATAGAAAATGAAAAACAAGCAAAAGAAAAACTAGAATATTCTAAAGTAGATGGTTTAATGATAGGAAGGGGATGTCTTGGAAGACCATATATATTCAAAGATATAAACGATTATATAAAATATAATAAAATTCCTAGACAAAGGACTCCACAAGAGATAATAGATTTAGCTATAAAACATATAAATTATGCATTAAAAGAAAAAAATGAAAGACAAGTTTTATTAGAAATGAGATCTATATTAGGTTTTTATTTAAAAGGAATAAATAACTCTAAAGAAATAAAAGTTGAAATAAATAAAATTAATAATATTTATGATATAATAAATTTACTAAATGAATTTAAGGAGACTTTATAATATGAAAATAAAAAGAATATCAGCATATATTTTAGATAGTTTGATATTGCTTATGCTTGTATCTTTTTTGATAACACCTATTCAATTAAATGATAAGAAAGTATTTACCGAATTTAAAGAACATAGTAAAGAAATTTTAGATGTTACAGCAGATTACATTAAAGTTGTATCGAGTAATGATGTGAAGAAGAGCTTAGAATTAGAAAAAAAAGTTAAAAGCTTAGGAGAAAATAGTAAGAAACTACAATATAAACATAGATATAGTTTATATTTCTTATCACAAAAAATATTAACAGTGTTACTTACAATAGTATATTTTGTTATATTTCCACTATTTAATAATGGTCAAACATTATTTAAAAAGATATTTAAAATTAAAGTTGAATATGATACTATTTTAAAATATTTACTAAGAGAAGAAATGGCAAGAAACTTTGTTTTAACATCTTTAATATTATATTTTATAGCTAGTTTTAATTATTCATTATTCTCTTTATATTTGGGATATATAACACCAATAACTTTATCGTTTATGATAATTAATTTTATAGTATTTTTAGTTAATAAAGATAACAAAGCATTACATGATATAATTGCTGGAACTAATGTAGTGGAGGTATAGATGAGAACATTTTCAGAACAAGAAAACATTAGAAGAGAAAAATTAGAAGAAATAAGCCAAAATAGACAAGCTTATCCTGACAGATATGAAATAACACATAGTTTAAAAGAAGCATCTGTTTTAGAAGATGGAACTACTGATGTTAAAGTAGCTGGTAGAATAGTTTTTATTAGAAATATGGGAAAACTTAGTTTTCTTAAATTAAGAGATATTGATTCAGATTTTCAAGTATCTTTTAAAAAAGATTTACTAGGTGAAGAAGAATATAACTTTTTTAATAAATATATAGATATAGGAGACTTTGTTGGAGTAGAAGGAGAAATATTTACTACTCATACAGGTGAAAAAACATTAAGAGCAAATAGTTTTAAATTTTTAGGAAAAGCTTTAAAACCATTACCTGAAAAATTCTTAGGATTAAGTGATCAAGAAATTAAATATCGTCAAAGATATATAGATTTAATTACTAATGAGGAAACAAGAGATAGATTTAAAAAACGTTTCTTATTTATTAGAGAAATAAGAAAATATTTAGACAGTCATGGTTATTACGAAATAGAAACACCTATTTTAACAACTGCTAATTCAGGAGCTGCAGCAAGGCCATTTTTATCTCATCATAATGCTCTAGATATAGATGTTTATTTAAGAATTGCTCCAGAAATGTATTTAAAAAGAGCAGTAGTAGCAGGAATTAATAAAGTTTATGAAATAGGTAGATGTTTTAGAAATGAAGGTATTGATGCTACTCACTTACAAGATTTTACTATGATGGAAGTTTATCAAGCATATTTTAATTATGAAGATAATATGAAATTTATAAGAGAACTTCTTCAACATATAATTAAAGAAATATTTGGTACATTAACATTAAATATTGATGGAAAAGAAATAGATTTTTCTGGAGAATGGCCTAAATTTTCATTTAGGGATTTAGTAATGGAATATTCTAATATTGATATAAATGTTTATGATACAAAAGAAAAATTATTAGCAAAAATTAAAGAAGACAATATTGAATTAGATAGTGATACACCTATAGAAAAATTAGGTTATGGAAATTTAATAGATTATTTATATAAAAAAGTTGCAAGACCTCATATTGTAGGACCAATATATTTAACTGAACATCCAACTAGTTTATCACCACTTGCTAGAACAAATGATGATAATAAAAATATAGCTGATAGATTTCAACTTGTAGTAAATGGAGCAGAAGTAGTTAATGGATATTCAGAGTTAGTTGCACCTATCGAACAAGAAGAAAAATTATTAAATCAACTTAAATTGAAAAATGAAGGTGATGAAGAAGCAATGGATATGGATTATGATTATATTTCAGCTATGGAATATGGTATGCCACCAATATCTGGATGGGGACTTGGAATTGATAGAATGATTCAATTGTTAACTAATGCAGATAATATAAAAGATGTAGTAATGTTTCCACTTATGAGACCAGAAAGAGAAAATAAAGAATAAAAAAACTTCCGATTTGGAAGTTTTATTTTTTTTCTATTTCTTCTAAATAGAAGTTATCATTC
>CAJPPJ010000044.1 GCA_905372515.1 uncultured Eubacteriales bacterium | reverse complement strand
CTCTTATATATGATGATGACAATCAAGAAAAAATAATTATTAAACTTATTGGTGCTCCAAATCCAAATTTAAATGAAGAGTATCAAGAAATAACTTTAAATTCACCACTTGGTAAAGAACTTTTAAATAAAGATAAAAATTATAAAGGTAGTTACTTTGTTAATAATAAAGAAATAAACTTTATAATTCATGATTATAATAAGGAAATAGATAAATTAATTATTAATTAATACTTAATTGCTATAAAAATATAAATTGTGTTATAATCTTTTTGATGAAAAAAATAAATAAAAATTCTTACATATTCATAGATTTTGATGGAGTTATTTTAGATACTGAAGTTAGGCTAGAATACATGAAGGGAGATAGAACTTGGGAAGAGTTTTCACCTACAGTAGATTGGACTAAACTTATAAAAGAAGCAGAAGAGATAGAATCATCTATTGAAAATTTAAAAGAGATAGAGAAAACGTATAAAAATGTATTTATTTTATCTAAAGTTCATACAATTCATGAAATGAAAGAAAAGTTAGGATTTTTAAGAAACAACAATATTAATATTCCAGTTCATTTTGTTCCATATTCATCTAATAAATCTGATGTAGTTATACCTAAAAATAATTATTATTTAATAGATGACCAAGAAATAAATGTTATAGATTGGAATCATAAAGGTGGTGTTGGAATACATTTTAGTGAAATTAAAAAAGATAATACCATATCATCTTTAAAAGAATTATTAAGTAAAGGAGAAAAATAATGAGTGGACATAGTAAATGGGCAAAAATACATAGACAAAAAGGATTAATAGATCAACAAAGAGGAAAAGTATTTCAAAGAGTAGCAAAAGAAATATATATAGCTGCTAAAGGAACAAATGGTAAGATAGAAGATAATCCATCTTTAAGATTAGTAGTAGATAAAGCTAAAGCTTTAAATATGCCGAAAGATAATATTGAAAAAGCAATTAACAAAGCTATAGGAGCAGGAGATACTGAACAATTAGAAGAAATAATGTATGAAGGTTATGGAAGTGGTGGAGTAGCTATCATGGTATACTGTTTGACAGATAATAAAAATAGAAGTGCTATGTTAGTTAGATCAGCATTTACAAAACATGGTGGAAATTTAGGTACTAGTGGATCAGTTGCATACTTATTTAAAAGAAAAGGTGTTATAGAAATATCAAAAGAAGCAATTGATAGTGAAAAGATGTTAGAAGTAGCACTTATGGCTGGAGCACTTGATACTAGTGAAACAGAAGAAAACTATGTAATATATACAGAACCTGAAGATATAAACACTGTAAAAGAAGCATTTATAGCAGAAGGAATAACTAAGTTTGAAAAATTAGAAGTAGAATTTGTAGCAGACACTTTAATGGAAGGGGACGATGAATTCTATGAAAAAAATGGAAAACTTATAGATGCATTAGAAGAAATAGATGATGTACAAAATATTTATCATAATTTAGGATAATAAAAAAATAGTTAATATAAATCATTAACTATTTTTTTGTAATAAAGTAGTTTTACTCTTCATTTATTACTAAGGAATTTCTCCCTTAATTATTATTTATAATAATTTGATAATTTTATCAATAAATTTTAAGTTTAATTGTTATTTTTTGTAAATAAAAATAGTTAATGCTTTAATTTAAAGTATTATTTTAGTATAATTTATATGAGGAGGAGTGTTATGTATAATATAAGTTCATTAGAATCTGCGCTTAACAAAGCACAAGGATTTAATATGTGGATGTTTGTATCATTCGTATTAGGACTAGTAGCTGCTATTTTAATTTTTGTATTATTCTTAAATAAAAAAGCAGATAAGAAAGAAGAAGGTGTAGTTAAATTCTGTCGTGATTTCTTAAACTTTGACTTTTTATCACTAGAAATTTTATTAAAGATAGCATACGTTACATTTACAGTTATGTTTATACTAGGATCATTTGGATGGTTATATTTAGGTAACGTTCAAGGATTCTTAACATCTTTATTCATTGCACCAGTTCTATTAAGACTTGCATTTGAAGGTATCGTTTTAATGTTAAAACTTGTTAGAAATACTGATGAAATAAACAAAAAGTTAAAATAAATATTATAAAACATAATTAATAATTTTATTAATTATGTTTTTTTATGCTCTAAAAATTGTTATAATTATATTAAATTTTTAATAATATGGAGGAGTTTATTAGAAATTAGCGCTAGGACCAGTTTGGTTGACGAGGGGATAGTTTATCGAAATATTCAGCGGATGCTATCAAAGATAATTTTAAAAAGCAAAATTAATATTGTAACAAAGAGGTTATCAGAAAAGGAATTTTATGTGTGGAATAGTAGGTTATGTAGGGCATAATGAAAATGTACTACATGTTTTAATTGATGGCCTTAAAAAGTTAGAATATAGAGGTTATGACTCAGCAGGTTTAGCTTATGTAAAAAATAAGAAAGTTATAGTAAAAAAAGAAATAGGAAGAGTAAGTAATTTAGAAAAAGTAATAGATTATTCTATTAAAACTAATATTGGTATTGCTCATACAAGATGGGCGACTCATGGAAAAGTAACTAAAACTAATTCTCATCCTCATGTACAAGGTGACATAGTTTTAGTACATAATGGAATAATAGAAAATTATTTAGAATTAAAAGAAGATTTAAAGTTAAAAGGTTATAAATTTATATCTCAAACTGATACTGAAGTATTAGCAGCATTTATAGATTACTATATGAAGAAAAATAAAGAAGATATATTTAAAATAATAAAAGAAAAAATTATTGGTAGTTATGCAATTATCTTTATAAATAAAGAAGAACCTGAAAAACTTTATGTTACTAAAAAAGATTCTCCTTTATTAATAGGAAAAGAGGAAGATGGTTTTAAAATAGCAAGTGATATAGTAGCACTTAATTCTAATAAATATTATTTACTTGATAATTATGATTATGCAATTATTACAAAAGATAATATTAAGTTTAATAAAGAAAAAGAATTATTATCAAATGATAATAAAATTAGTGATATTTCTTTAGGTAATTTTAAACATTACATGTTAAAAGAAATATATGAAGAAAAAGAAGTAGTAAAAAATATAATAGATTATTATTTAAAAGACAAATCATTATTTGAAGAAAGAGTACTAGATTTATCTAAATACAAAAAAATAGATATAGTAGCATGTGGAAGTGCTTATCATGCTGGAATGATAGGTAAATATATTCTTGAAGAAAATAAAGATATATCAATAGATGTAGCTAGTGAATATAGATATAGAAAAGCTTTAATATCTAAAGATACTTTATTAATACTTATATCTCAATCTGGAGAAACTGCTGATACTTTAGCATGTTTAAATAAAGCAAGTGATATTGATACTTTAGGAATAGTTAATGTAGAAACTTCTAGACTTGCTAGAGAGACTAAATATCAAATGTTTTTAAAATGTGGAGTGGAAGTAGCAGTAGCAACAACTAAAGCATATTTTTCTCAAGTTTTAATGATGAAGTTATTAAAATATAGATTAGATAATAAATATAAAGAAGCATTAGAATATTTTAATAAATTATTAACTGATTTACCAAAAAGTTTAGAATTTAATAATTTTGAAATAGTTGATTTAATTTCTAAACAAAAAAGAGTATTTTTCATTGGAAGATTAATAGATTATGCTATAAGTTTAGAAGCTAGCTTAAAATTAAAAGAAATATCTTATATAAATGCTGAAAGTTATCCAGCTGGAGAATTAAAGCATGGAACAATATCTTTAATTGAAAAAAATACTGTTGTAATAGCTATATCTACGGATGAAGAAATGGCATTAAAAACTAATTCTAATTTAATAGAAGTAAAAGCAAGAGGTGCTATTACTGTTGCAATAGTTAAGAAAAACTTAAAAAAATTAATAAATGCAGATTATTATATAGAAACACCAGAAGATATAGATTTACTTAGTATAATAATTATTCAATTACTTTCATATTATGTAGCGGATAAGTTAAAAAAAGAAATAGATAAACCTAGAAATTTAGCTAAATCAGTAACAGTAGAATAAGAATTTCTTGAAAAAATCCAATAATTTTTGTATCATAATTTCTTACAGGAATTAGGTATGAGAAAAGAAGATACAATATATTATGGTAAGAAAATAGAAGATGCTAAACATTTGTATTTAAAAGAAGTATCTTTTTATTTAGATATTACTAATTATCTTTTATATAATTATGAAAACTTTTTAACATATGAAGAAAATCTTAAATTAATTAGTAATATTAAAAAAGTTAATAAATTATTAAGAATATTAGAAAATACACTTAATAAGAAAAATATTAATATATCTAAAGTAGATTATATAATGTATCTTTTTAATAAAATTATTCCTTATACCGATAAAATATTTTATAAAGTTTACAGTGATGAATTAACTAAGATTGAAAATTATAAACAAGGAGATGACTTTAATTTTTTAGTTCATGTTATTACAAGAGGTAATAATAGAGATACAAATAATTCTGAAATTACCTCTGCATCACTTATAAATGAAGAAAATATAGCATTATTTTCAAACTTTGATACCGATATTACATATGGTTATATACTTGAAGCTCCTTTAGATAATATAGTAGTAACATGTAATGCTGATGCTTTTTCAGATGTTCATCAATCAAAAGACAAAAAGAGATATTTAAAAACATTTGATAAATATTATAAATATGATGATTTTGAAGTAAAAATATCACCAATAAATGTTAATGGTACAGCAAGTATAGCAAAGATAATTCCTTTTAATTATTTAAAGAGAATTAATGTCGATGAATGTATAGATACAAATTTAGAAAAACTTAATTATGATAATGTTGAAACTTATAATGAGACAGTTCTTTTAAATAATGAAAAACTCATTAAAAAAGCTGTTTTTGTTAGAACTTTAGGAGATAAAAGTATTAGTAAAAATTATAAAAAAGCTTTAGAGCTTTCTAAAAAAACAGGTTTAAAATTAGTAGAAATAGATCTTAGTCTATATAGAGAAAAAAACAATTTAGATCTTTTAACAACTGAAGAAGCAGCATTAATTATAAAAAGATTTAAAGAAATAGTTCAATCTGACAATGATATATATTTTGCTTATTATTTTTCGGATAAGAAAGTTCCATTTTCTACTAAATGTTTAAACATGTATATAGAGTTAAGAAAAAAAGAATATTTAAATGAAGAAGAATTAAAAGAATATATAGTAAATTATTTTAAAGGAAAGAAAGTAAAAGAAAAAGTTAAATGATTAACTTCTTAATTAAATAGATATAATATATACTATAGTTAGTAGGATAATTATGGATAAAGATAAAGTAGGTAATTTTATTAAAAAATTAAGAAAAAAATATAATTTAACTCAATCTGATATAGCAGATAAATATAATGTTACTTATCAATCAGTTAGTAAGTGGGAAAATGGTATAAATTTGCCTTCACTTAGTTTATTAAAACAAATGAGTAAAGATTATAATATAGATATTACAGATATATTAGATGGTGAATTTTCTTCTAAAAAACATAATAAAAATAACTTAATATTTATAATTATTATTATATTCTTTTTAACATTAATTTC
>CAJPPJ010000043.1 GCA_905372515.1 uncultured Eubacteriales bacterium | reverse complement strand
ATTTTAAAATATTCTCCAAATGTTGATATAACAGAATATGATGATGAAAATATATCTAAAATATTACAGAAAAAATTTAAAAGAGATTTTAATAAAGAAATATCTCTTGGGATGACTATAAGTGGACCTCATAGAGATGATTTTAATTTCTATTTAGATAATAAAGATATGAAATTTTATAGTTCTGAAGGCCAGAAAAAAATGGCAGTTATTTCATATAAATTGGCAGAAATGAAATTATTTCAAGAACAAGAAGATAAAAAACCAATAATTTTATTAGATGATTTATTTAGTGAATTAGATATAAAGAATAAAAATAGATTAGTAAAATATATTCCAGAAGATATGCAAGTAATTATAACTAGTAATGATTTAAAAGGGATAAATAAAAGTATAAGAGATAATGCTAAGATCTTTAAAATAAAAGATAGTGAAGTGAGGGTAATAAATAATGGAAGAAGTAACTAAAGATTATAATGCAGATTCTATTCAAGTATTAGAAGGTTTAGAAGCAGTAAGAAAAAGACCTGGTATGTATATTGCATCTACTTCATCGAAAGGATTACACCATTTAGTATGGGAAATAGTAGATAATTCTATAGATGAAGCAATGGCTGGATATGCAACTCATATAGAGGTAACAATAGGTTTAAATAATATAATTACAGTAAAAGATGATGGTAGAGGAATACCTGTTGATATACATCCAAAGACTGGTAAATCTACAGTAGAAACAATTTATACTGTATTACATGCTGGTGGAAAATTTGGAGGTGGAGGATATAAAGTATCCGGTGGTCTTCATGGAGTTGGAGCATCAGTAGTTAATGCACTCAGTGACTATTTAGAAGTAAAAGTATATAAAAATGGTAAAATATACTTTCAAAGATTTGAACAAGGTGGGGCACCGAAGGAACCTTTAAAAATAATAGGAGAATGTGATCCTAATAGAACAGGTACTACTGTAACATTTAAACCTGATCCAGAAATATTTACTGAAACCACAATATTTGATTATGATGTATTAAAAACTCGTTTAGAAGAGTTAGCATATTTAAATAAAGGTTTAAAAATCTATTTAATAGATGAAAGAGTAGAACCAAATAAAAAAGAAGAATTTTGCTATGATGGTGGTTTAGTTCAATATGTAGAAAAATTGAATAAAAACAAAGATACTATCAATCAAATTATAGATGTAACTGGAACAGAAAATGATATATCTATAGAAGTAGCATTTCAATATAATGATGGATATTTATCGAATATATATTCGTTTGTTAATAACATTGTTACTCCTGAAGGTGGAACTCATGAAGAAGGAGTAAGAAGAGCTTTAACAAGAATAATTAATAAATATGCACAAAATAATAAGTTCTTAAAGGAAAAAGATGATCCATTAACTGGAGAGGATGTTAGAGAAGGTCTTACAATGATAGTTTCTTGTAAACATCCAAATCCTCAATTTGAAGGTCAAACAAAAACAAAATTAGGTAATAGTGAAGTAAGATCTATAGCTGATAAGATATTTTCTGAACAATTTGAAAGATTTTTATTAGAAAATCCTAATGAAGCTAAAATGATAATGGATAAATCTTTACTTGCAGCAAGAGCTAGAATAGCAGCAAAGAAAGCTAGGGAAATTACTAGAAAACCTGCAGGTTTAGAAATTTCTTCATTACCTGGTAAATTAGCAGATTGTTCATCGAAAGATCCAACTATATCTGAACTTTATTTAGTCGAAGGGAATTCGGCTGGAGGTTCTGCAAAAGATGGTAGAGATAGTATCACTCAAGCAATACTTCCATTAAGAGGAAAAGTTTTAAATGTAGAAAAATCAAGATTAGATAAAATACTTGCTAACAATGAAATTATTTCAATGATAACAGCTATTGGAACTGGAATAGGTGAAGAATTCAATATAAATAAATTAAGATATCATAAAATAGTTATAATGACCGATGCCGATGTTGATGGATCACATATTAGAATATTATTACTTACATTCTTTTATAGATATTTTAAGCCTTTAATAGAAGGTGGATATATATATGCAGCTTGTCCTCCTTTATATAGAATATCTCATGGAAAAACAGTAAAATATGTTCAAACAGATCAAGAAAAAAATGATTATTTAGAATCTATTGGAAATATTAAAGTTTCTATTCAAAGAAATAAAGGGCTTGGAGAAATGGATGCAACTGAACTTTGGGAAACAACTATGAATAAAGAAAATAGAACATTATTACAATTAACAGTAGAAGATGCTGTATTGGCAGATAGAACACTTACAGAATTGATGGGAGAAGACGTAGCACCTAGAAAAGTTTTCTTAGAAGAAAATGCGAAATATGTAAGTAACTTGGATATATAGGAGATTAGAAATGGCAGAAAAATTAAAAGAATTACAATTTTCTAGTGAAATTAAAAAATCGTTTTTAGATTATGCTATGAGTGTAATTGTTCAAAGAGCATTACCAGATGTTAAAGATGGATTAAAACCTGTACAAAGAAGAATAATATATGGAATAAATCAAATAGGTGCAACAGCAGGATCTCCACATAAAAAATGTGCTAAAATCGTTGGTGAAATTATGGGTAATTATCACCCACATGGTGATTCTTCAATATATTCAGCATTAGTAAGAATGGCTCAATATTTCTCTTACAGATATCCATTAATAGATGGTAGAGGTAACTTTGGATCACTTGATGGTGATGAAGCAGCTGCACAACGTTATACAGAAGCGAGAATGAGCAAATTATCTATGGAATTAGTTAGGGATATTAATAAAAATAGTGTTGATTTTGTTCCAAACTATGATGGAGAAGAATTAGAACCAGTAGTTTTACCAGCAAGATTTCCAAATCTACTTGTTAATGGATCAACAGGTATAGCAGTAGGTATGGCTACTAATATTCCACCACATAATTTAGGTGAAATAATCGATGGTACTATAGCTTTAATAGATAATAAAGATATTTCAATACTAGAATTAATGCAATATATTAAAGGTCCTGATTTTCCAACAGGAGCAACAATATTAGGTAATCAAGGTATAAAAAAAGCTTATGAAACCGGTAGAGGAAGTATAACTATTAGATCAAGAGCAGAAATAATAGAAAAATCTAATGGTAAATCTCAAATAATAGTTAATGAAATACCATATATGGTAAATAAAGCAAGCTTAGTAAACAGCATTGCTAATTTAGTGAAAAATAAAACTATAGATGGAGTTACAGACTTAAGAGATGAATCAAATAGAGGAACTATTAAGATTGTTATAGAACTAAGAAGAGACGTTAATGCTAATGTAATTTTAAATAATTTATATAAACATACAGAATTACAACAAAATTATGGTGTTAATATGTTAGCCCTTGTTGATAACGAACCAAAATTATTGAATATTAAACAAATACTTGAAAAATATATAGAACATCAAATTTTAGTTATTACAAAAAGAACACAATTTGATTTAGAAAAAGCATCTGCTAGAGAACACATACTAGAAGGATTAAAAATAGCATTAGATAATATAGATGCAGTAGTAAATATTATTAGAAATTCTAAAACAGATGATGAATCTATAGAAAAACTTCAAAATAATTTCAAATTATCAGAAATACAAGCAAGATCTATTCTTGAAATGAAAATGAAGAGATTAACTGGATTAGAAAGAGAAAAACTTGATGAAGAATTACAAGAATTGATTATTTTAATTGCAGATTTGAAAGATATATTAGAAAAAGAAGAAAGAATATTAAATATAATAAAAGAAGAATTATTAGAAATTAAAAATAAATATAATGATGAACGTAAAACTAATATAGATATGACAGCTATTGATTATATTGAAGATGAATCTTTAATACCAGAAGAAGATATTATTATTACACTTACTCATAACGGCTATATAAAACGTGTAAATAACGATACTTATAGAGTACAAAATAGAGGAGGAGTTGGTATTAAAGGTATAAGTGTAAACGATGAAGATTATACTGAAAAATTAATTAGTATGAAATCTCATGATTATTTATTGTTGTTTAGTAATTTAGGTATAGTTTATAGATTAAAAGGATATGAAATACCTGAATATAGTAGACAATCAAAAGGTTTACCTATAATAAATCTATTACCTTTATCAAAAGATGAAAAAATAACTTCTTTATTAAATATTTCAGGTAAAGATGAAAAATCTAAATATATAGTATTTATTACAGAAAAAGCGTTTGTTAAAAGAACTCTTATATCTGAATTTGAAAATATAAGATCAAATGGTAAAATAGCAATCTCTTTAAAAGAAAACGATAAATTGATAGCAGTTAAAAAATCATCAGGATTAGATTATATTATAATAGCTTCTAAAAATGGAAAATTAGTTAAATTTAATGAAGAAGAAGTAAGATCAACAGGAAGAACTGCTTCTGGATGTAAAGGTATGAATCTAGATAATTCAATAGTGGTAGGTTCAGAAGTAATAGAAGATAGTAATGAATTACTAATTTTAACAGAAAATGGTTATGGTAAAAAGACTAAAGTAGAAGATTTTAGAATTACTAAAAGAGGAGCTAAAGGAGTTAAAGCCCTAAACACTACAGAAAAAACAGGAAATTTAATTTCAGTAAAATATCCACAAGAAGATGAAGATATACTATTGATAACTGACCAAGGAACAGTAATTAAATTATCTCAAGAACAAATATCTGTAATAGGTAGAAATACTCAAGGAATAAAATTAATTAATTTAAAAAATGAAAGTAAAGTTTCTTCGGTAGCATTAACACCAAAAGAAAATTTAGAAGAATCGTCAGAAGAATATATAGAAAAATAATAAAAATAACAAATTGTTTCATGTGAAACAATTTGTTTTATTTAATGTAATATAGTATAATTTAAGTGTGCAATATTGTTTTTGTAAAAACATGTCAGATAGGGAACTAAGCAGCATTATACAAAAATAATATGTGCACTTTTTTATTGTTTCACGTGAAACAAACTTTATAAAAAATATTATAAATGTTATAATTTATATGGGTGATTATATGAATTACAAAGCACTTTACAGAAAATATAGACCTAATAATTTTGATGATTTATATGGTCAAGATGTAATAAAAACAATATTAACAAATTCAATTAAAAACAATAAAATTAATCATGCTTTTTTATTTTTTGGACCAAGAGGGACGGGTAAAACAAGTACAGCAAAAATATATGCTAAATTAATTAATTGTTTAAATATAAAAAATAATAAAGCATGTGATGAGTGTGAAAATTGTATAAAAATTCAAAACAATAGTGTTGATATAATAGAAATGGATGCTGCTTCAAACAATGGGGTGGAAGAAATAAGAAATATTCGAAATAAAATAGATTTAGTACCAACAGAGTTAAAATATAAAGTATATATAATTGATGAAATTCAAATGTTAACAAAAGAAGCATTTGATGCATTGTTAAAAACATTAGAGGAACCACCAAAACATGTAGTGTTTATTATGGCAACTACAGAAATAAAAAAAGTACCAGATACAATTGTATCTAGATGTCAGGTTTTAGAATTTAAAAAAATAGATAAAAATATAATAAAAGAAAAATTAGAAAATATATGTAAAAATGAAAATATAGATTTTGATGAAGAAGCATTATTAAAAATAGCTGAATTGTCTTCTGGAGCATTAAGAGATAGTCTAACTATTTTAGATAAAGCAATAGCATATTCAGATAGAAATAAAATAACTTTAGATTTAGTTTATGAAATATCTAATACAATTTCTTTTGAAAAAATTAAACCTTTAGCAGAAAGTTTAATAAATAAAAAAGAAAAAGATTTTCTTAATGAATATAATAAAGTTACAGAAAATAAT
>CAJPPJ010000042.1 GCA_905372515.1 uncultured Eubacteriales bacterium | reverse complement strand
TTAACATCTATTGCAAGAAGTTTTTTATTTAGATTAAATGATGATGATATATATGATATTATTACAAATAAAAAAGAATTTCCTTTTTATGAAACATTAAAGAATTTATCTTATTTAGAAAAAGATTATAATGTATATTCTTTACTTAATAAGATAATAGATAGTTTTGATATATTTGAAAAACTTAATACTACTAAAAATATAGAAGAATCTATAATTGTTATAGATAAGCTTTTAGATTTAACTAAAGAATTTTCTTCATTAAATTTAACAATAGAAGATTTAATAATATTTTTGGATTTAATAGTAGAAGAAAAAGAACAAATAAAAGTAAATATAGATGAAGATATTAATAATTCTATTACTATTACTAATATTCATAAATCTAAAGGTTTAGAATATAATATTTGTTATTTTCCATCATTATCAAAATTACCTAAATCTAATGTAGCTAATAATTTTAATTTTAGTGAAGATTTAGGAATTATTTGTCCTTATATAAAAAATAAAATATATTTAGATAGTTTTAAACTAAAATTATTAGAAAATAATCAAAATAAAGAAAGTGAAAGTGAAAATATAAGATTATTTTATGTAGCATTAACTAGAGCAAAAGAGGAAATTATTTTAATATATAAAATATAAATACATTTTAAAATTAAATGATATAGATGTTACATCAAGTTCTAATACTGATTTAAAAATTAATGAGATTAATGATAAATTTACTATATTAGAAAATAAAATAACTAAAGATATTTTAACAGAAACTCATTATTCTAAAGAAACAAATGAAATATATGATAATGAAACTATTGAAAATATGAAGATAGGTACACATGTTCATGAAATATTAGAATATTTAGATTTTAATAATCCTAACTTTGATAACGTTGATACTAAATATGTAGATAAAATAAAAGCGTTTTTAAATCAAGATATAGATTTTAAAAATGCTAATAAAATATATAAAGAATATGAATTTTATTATGAAAAAAATTCAGAGATAAAACATGGTATTATTGATTTAATGTTAGAGTATGATGACTATATAAAAATCATAGATTATAAATTATCTAATATTGATGATAAGAATTATATTAAGCAATTAGAAGGATATAAAGAATATATAGAAGAGTATAAAAATAAAAAAGTAAAATTATATCTTTATTCAATATTAAAAGAAGAATTGAAGGAAATAGAATAAAAAATTGTGTTATAATTAATATACTTTTGAGGTAGTTTATGAATTATATAGAAGATTTAATTAAATATTTAAGTGATAATTTACTTATGCTAGGACCATTTGTTGGAATGCTAATTTGTTTAGTAGAATCACTTGTTCCTATATTACCATTAGCTTTATTTATAGCATTAAATATAAAAACTTTTGGTATAGTAGTTGGATTTACAATATCTTATGTAGGTTGTATTTTAGGTTCAATATTAACTTATTTTTTGAGTAAAAAACTTACCAATGAATTTATTGAATCTAAATTAGAAATCGTTAAAAAAATTAATTTTACTAATTTCACTATGTTAGCATCACTTCCTTTTACACCAGCATTTTTATTTAATATAATTTCTGGTATTACTAAAATGAAATTTAAAAAATATTTAACAATGATTTTTATTTCTAAATTTTGTATTGTAGTATTTTGGGGATTTGTAGGTTATTCTTTTACAGCTTTATTAAGAGATGTTAAAATGTTAGCTTTACTATTAGTATTTTTATTAGCAGTATATATATTATGTAAAAATTTAGAAAAAAAATTTAAACTTAATTAGGAGAAAAAATGGAATATATTATATTATTTTGTTTAGTTATATTAACTATATTAACATTATTTATATTTTTAAAAATTATAAGTTCTAAAACAGATGTTGCTATACTTGAAAGACTTGCTAAGTTTGAAATGTCAATTAATGATAGAAATATAGAATTTGAAAGAAATTTAAATAGATCTTTTGATCTTGTATCAGAGAAATTAGATAAAAAATTAAACTTAATCTACGATAATGTAAATAGTAGATTAGATGATAATTTTAAAAAGAGTAATGAAACATTTGCTAATATATTAGAACGTCTTGCTACTATTGATAATGCTCAAAAGAAAATAGATAATTTATCTACTGATATTATTTCTCTTCAAAGTGTATTAACAGATAAAAAGAGTAGAGGAATCTTTGGAGAAGTAAGTTTAAATCATATTTTATACAATATTTTTGGAGATAATTCTAAACTTTATTCTATTCAACAAAAATTATCTAATGGTTATATAGTAGATTGTATGTTATATGCTCCACTTCCACTTGGTTCAATAGCAATAGATTCTAAATTCCCTTTAGAAAATTATCAAAATATGGTTGATAAAACTATAAGTTCAGAAGATAGAAAAAAATATGAAAAGCAATTTAAATTAGATTTTAAAAAGCATGTTGATGATATTGCTAATAAATATATAATTAAAGAAGAAACAAGCGATCAAGCTATTATGTTTTTACCTGCAGAAGCTATATTTGCAGAAATAAATGCTTATCATCAAGATTTAATTGATTATGCTTATAATAAAAGAATATGGATTACATCTCCTACAACTTTAATATCAACTTTAACAGTGATAGAAATGATTTTAAAAAATATTGAAAGAGATAAATATACTTCTATTATTCATCAAGAATTAAATAAATTAGGTAATGATTTTAGATTATATAAAGAAAGATGGGATAAATTAGCAAGAAGTGTAAAAACAGTAAATAATGATATAGATCAAGTTTATATTACAACAGAAAAAATATCTAAAAAGTTTGAAAATATATCACAAGTAAAAATAGAAAATGATAATTTATTAGAAGAAAATATTGAAAATTAGTATTGACAAATTATCAAATAATAGTAAATTATACATAAATAAAATTAAAGGGGAGGTATGCTATGAAATCTACAATAACAATATTTGATTTAATAAAAAAAGTAGAACTTTATGATGAAAAAGCTATAGATATTATTACTAAAGCTTATAAATATGCTGAAAAAGCTCATAAAGGTCAAACAAGACAAAGTGGAGAACCATACATATCCCATCCTCTATCTGTTGCATATATTTTAGCATCTATGAATGCAGACAGTGATACTATTTGTGCAGGTTTATTACATGATACTATAGAAGATACTAAAGTAACAAAAGAAGATATAAAAAAGAAATTTAATGAAGATGTAGCTAATTTAGTTGATGGAGTTACTAAGATAAGTAAGATGAATTTTTCATCTGCTAAAGATAGAAATTTAGCTAATACTAGAAAGATTATTACAAGTATTACTGAAGATGTTAGAATTATTATTATTAAAATAGCAGATAGACTTCATAATATGAGAACTCTTGAATTTAAAAGTGAATTTAAACAAAAAGAAATCTCTTTAGAAACATTAGAACTTTTTGTTCCTCTAGCATATTATATAGGGGCATATAATGTTAAAAGAGAAATGGAAGATATTGCATTAAAATATTTAAAACCAGAACTTTATAAAGAAATAGAAGAAAAAAGAAATAAGATAGTTAATAATAGCAAAGAATCTTTAGATGAGATGCTTAAAACTATAAATGCTATGTTAGAAGAAAAGAAGATTCATAATTCAATGAGAATTAGAATAAAAAATATCTATGGTATTTATAAAAAAATGCAAGATAATTATAAAATATCAGATATTCATGATTTATTATCTATAAAAGTAATGGTTAATAGCATAGAAGAATGTTATCAAGTTTTAGGTATAGTACATTCTAAATATTCACCAATAAATGAAAAATTTAAAGATTATATTTCCAATAGTAAAACAAATATGTATAGATCTATTCATACAACAGTATTTGGTGAAAACGATAAAATAGTTCAAATTCAAATAAAAACATTTGAAATGGATAATATAGCAGAAAATGGTTTAACAGCATATTGGAAAATAAATGGAGAAGAAAAAGCTAGAGATTTAATGCAAGAAGATTTAAAAAAGAAATATCAATTCTATAAATCTTTAGCAGAAATAAATAAAAAATTTGAAGATAATCAAGATTTTATAAAACAAGTACAAAGTGAGTTATTTTCGAATAAAATATATGTTTATACTTCAAAAGGTGAAATTAAAGAATTACCTAAAGGATCTACAATAATAGATTTTGCTTATAAAATTCATAGTGAAGTAGGTAATACTATGACAAAAGCTAAAGTTAATGGAATATATGTAGATTTAGATTATGTATTAAAAAATAAAGATAGAGTACAAATAATAACAGATCCTTTATCTAATGGTCCTAGTAAAGATTGGTTAGATAAAGCTATTACTACATATGCTAAAAGAAAGATAAAAGAATTTAATAAAATAAAAGAAAATAATTAAATTCTTTTATTTTATGAATAAGGAGAAAAAATGAAATTACCAAATTATAGTGAAGCTAAAAAAAGAATAAAAGAAGATGTTATAAGAACTTGTTTTGATCCAACTGATTTAATAGAAAATATTGTAGTAAATAAATATTACTATATAAAAACATTTGGATGTCAAATGAATGAACATGATAGCGAAAATATATCGGCATTAGTGGAAAAGTTAGGTTTTATAAAAACTGATGATTTAAAAAAAGCTGATTTAGTAATAATAAATACTTGTAGTATTAGAGAAAATGCTCATAACAAAACATTTGGATTTTTAGGAGAAATAAAATATGTAAAAGAAACTATTAATCCAAATATGATAGTAGCTCTTGGTGGTTGTATGTCACAAGAAGAAGGTGTAGTTAAAACTATTCAAGATAAATATAAATGGTTAAATATAGTTTTTGGAACACATAATATATATGATTTACCATACTTAATAGAAAAAAGTTTAAAAGATCCTACTCAACAAATAGAAGTACTTACAAAGCAAGAAAAGATAGTAGAAAATATACCAGTAAAAAGAGATAGTAAATATCAAGCTTATGTAAATATTATTTATGGTTGTGATAAATTTTGTACATATTGTATAGTTCCTTTTACTAGAGGAAAAGAATTAAGTAGAAAAGAAGAAGATATTTTAGAAGAAATAAGAAATTTAAAAAAAGAAGGATATAAAGAAGTAACTCTTTTAGGACAAAATGTTAATGCTTATGGAAAAGATATTAATTCATCTTTGGCTAAACTTTTAAAAGAAGTGGATAAAATAGGTATAGAAAGAGTTAAGTTTATGACTTCTCATCCTTGGGATTTTACGGATGAATTAGTAGAAGTTTTAGGAAGTTCTAAAAATATAATGCCATTTTTACATTTACCAGTACAATCAGGTTCAAATGAAGTTTTAAGAAAGATGGGAAGACGTTATACTAAAGAAGCTTATTTAGAATTAGTAAATAAAATAAAAGCTAAAGTACCAGGTATAGCACTTACTACAGATATAATAGTAGGCTTTCCAACTGAAACAGAGGAAGATTTTAATGAAACTTTAGATTTAGTTGATAAAGTAGAGTTTAGTGGAGCTTATACATTTATATATTCTCCAAGAGAAAATACTGTAGCAGCAACATTTGAAAATACTGTATCAAATAAAGAAGCAAAAAGAAGACTTTATTTGTTAAATGATAAAATAAATTATTATTCATTAAAAGATAATAAAAAATATCAAGATAAAGTAGTTAAAGCTTTAATATTATCAGAATCTAAAAATAAAAATATATACCAAGGATATACAGAACATAACAAAGTAATTAATGTAGAAAGTAAAGAAAATATAATTGGTCAAATAGTAGATGTAAAGGTAACAGAAGTAAAAACTTGGTCACTTAATGGTATTAAAATATAAAAGATTTATTTAGTTAAATAAATCTTTTTTTATTTATATTTTTATATATTATTCTTTTTATAAAATAAAAAGTTGTTG
>CAJPPJ010000041.1 GCA_905372515.1 uncultured Eubacteriales bacterium | reverse complement strand
ATTATCATTTTCAGATAATGTTAAAACTAATTTTGATGAAAATTCATGAAAATTATAATTAATTGAATACTTATTTTGAATTATATTATTTAAATACTTAATTTTTGGAACTATAACAAAATCAACTTTACCTTCATTTAAACTCTTAAATAATTCTTCAGATGTATCAAATCCTTTATAAGTAATATTACTAGCACGAGTTAAATAATATGTTATATCATTTAAATCTTTATTTAAAACTCCTACTACTTTACTAGAAAAATCTTTAATTGTATTAATCTTAGTATATTGTTTAGAAAGAGCTACATAGCTATCTTTCATTATAAGTAAATCTTTATTACTTAAATTTTCAGATATACCTAATATTCTAAAACGATAAGAATTTTTAGATGGACTAGCATCTTTTGAGTAAGATGTTTCTAAAAAATTAAGTTTCGTTTTTAAGTTAAAATACTTCAATAATTCACTATTAACTGATTTATATATTGGATAATCACTAATAGTTTCTATATCTATCTTATCGTTAGAAATAGATTGTAAATAAGTTTTTTCTCTAGTATTTAAGTTATAATCATCTTTATTATAAAAATATATTAATGCTATAAAGATAATTAATAAAAGACTTATTATAGCTATTATTATTTTTTTTAAACTATTCATATTTATCTATCCTTGGTCCAAGAAAAACTATCTCTACCATACTGTTTAGTAGCATTTATTGGGAAATCTTTTAATTTAGTATCACTCTTCATTACTAAAACTTCTATAGAGTATACTTTTAATTCATCTGCTGTAAAGTATTTAACAACTCCTTCTGCTATTTTCTTAGCATCATCTCTTAGAACTTCATTTTTAACCTTAATAACAAAGTTTAAAGTTCTTCCTCTAACTTGAAATTCCACAGAAGAAATTTTTGTATTGCTTAAAAGATCTTTTTCTATTTCTTGTCTTTTACTTTGCTCATTTATAGGATATTTTTCTACTTCTTTTAATCTATCCCCATATATAGGTTTACCATTCTTAGCAAAGAATCTATTCATGATAATTCCTAATATTAAAACTAAAACTATATATACTATTATTACAATAGTTGTAAGTTTATTTTTTTTAATTAATTTTATTATACTATCCATACACATCACCTACTATAAAATTATACTATATATTTTATAGTTTTCCTAATTCCTCATTTATTATTTGATTAATACTCTTAGGACTTACTTTACCATTTGTTTTCTTCATAGTTTGACCAACTAAGTATTGAATTTTTCTAGTATTTCCTGCTTTTATTTCTTCTACTTCTGTTTTACTATTATTTATTATTTCAATAATAATAGTTCTTAAACTATCTTCATCTATTAAATCTTCTTTATATTTCTTTATAATATCAAATGTAGATTCTTCACTTTCCATAAAATCTTTTAACATATCTTTAAACATCTTATTATCTATTTCTTCATCTAAGAAAGCTTTTAAGACATCTTCAAATCTTTTATTTGTAAATAAAGTATCTTCTATATTTTTAGAATTTTCATTTAAATATTGTGAAATTGGTCCAAGTAATAAATTACTTGCAATAACTAAAGAATAATCTTTATCTATTATTTTACTTAACATTAATGAATATTCTTTATTCTTTATTAATTTTTCTATATTAATATCTAAAATACCACTATCTTTAAATACTTTTCTAAGTTCTGCTGCAGTCATTGGTAAATTATTTTTTATTGTTTCTATTTCTTCATCTGTTAAATAAAACATAGGTATATCTGCTTCTTTATAATATCTATAGTCATTTCCTGTTTCTTTATATCTCATTAAAACAGTATCTTTTAAACTATCATCGTATCTTCTAGTTTGAGCTTTTATTTCTTCACCATTATTTAATAATTCTTCTTGTCTTTTTGCTTCTTTATCTATAGCGATACCTACATTAGAAATTGAACCTATATTTTTAATTTCAACTTTTGTACCAAGTTTATCTGTCTTACTAATAGAAATATTAGCATCACATCTCATACTACCTTCTTCTATCTTACAATCAGATATTCCTGCATATAAAAATAATTCTCTAAGTTTTTCTAGATAAAGAATAGCTTCTTCTCCACTAGACATATCTGCTTCCGATACAATTTCTACAAGTGGAAGACCTGCTCTATTAAAATCTAAATAACTTTTATCTTCTTTATGAATACTCTTAGCTGTATCTTCTTCTAAATGTATATCATGTATTCTAATTTTTTTCTTTTCACCATTTATTTCTATTTCTATATATCCGTTTTTCCCTATTGGTGTATCATTTTGTGTTATTTGATAATTTTTTGGTATATCTGGATAAAAATAATTTTTTCTATCAAAATGCATCTCTTTACTAATACTTGCATTAAGTAAAAGAGCTGCTCTAATACCTTGATTTATTGCTTCTTTATTAATAGTTGGAAGTGTTCCTGGATATGCTAAATCTATATAATTAACATTATGGTTAGGAAGTGAATTGTAATTATTCAATGAAGATGAAAAAAATTTAGAATTAGTTTTTAATTCAACGTGTACTTCAAGTCCAATAGTTTTCTTATACATTTTCTTCTCCTATCATTTTTTCTACAGCATATGCTAATTGATAAATCTTAGATTCACTAAAACTATCTCCTATTATTTGCATACCATAAGGTAAATTTTCTTTAGATATTGGAATAGATATAGCAGGAAGTCCAGCCATATTAACAGGTATTGCTAAAATATCATCAAAATCATGATTGTTTTTATCATCAAAGTTATAAGCAGGACTTGATGTCATTGGAGATATAATTAAATCATATTTTTTAAATATATCTTTAAAAGAATTTGTCATTTCATTTCTAAGTACTAAAGCTTTATGATAATACTTTTTAGCATTTTCTCCACTAAGAATGTGACAACCTATCATAATTCTTTTCTTTACTTCTTCTCCAAATCCTAAACTTCTAACCTTTTTAACATATTCTTCTGATGAATAATTACCTTCTATTGTTAAACCATATCTTATTCCATCAAATCTAGCTAAATTACTACTTGCTTCTCCCATACCTATAATTTTATATAAAGTTATAGCTTCTTTTAAATGATCTATATCAACATAATCTACTTTAACATTCTTTGTTTCTAATAAAGATATAATTTCTTTAAATCTATTTCTTATATTTTCACTTACTTTATCAGATATATAATAGTTTGGTATTGCAACTTTTAAATCTTTAATATCTTTTCCAATCAAAGAAGTAAAATCTTCTTCTTTTTCATGATGAGTTAAATCTCTTTCATCTTTTTTTACAATGGCATTAAGTAAAATTGCATTTTCATATACATTTCTACTCATAGGGCCTATTTGATCAAGAGAAGATGAAAATGCTATAAGTCCAAATCTTGATACTCTTCCATATGTAGGTTTTAAACCAACTATATTACAAAAAGATGCTGGTTGTCTAACTGAACCACCTGTATCACTACCTAAAGCGAAAATAGCTGTTTTACTTGCAACTGCTACTGCACTTCCACCACTACTTCCACCTGGAACTCTAGTTTTATCATATGGATTTAATACTTTACCATAATAACTAGTTTCATTAGTAGATCCCATAGCAAATTCATCCATATTAGTTTTACCAATAATAACCATATCTTTTTCTTTAATTAAATCTACTACATGAGCGTCAAATTGTGGATAAAAATTATCTAATATATGACTAGCTGCTGTTGTTAAAACATTTTTTGTTAAAATATTATCTTTAATAGCAATAGGTATACCAAATAATAAATTATCATTTACTTCTTTACTATCTAATTCTTCTGCTTTCTTATATGCATTTTCTTTATCTAATGTAATATATGCATTTAAATCCTTAGTTTCCTCTATTCTTTCAAAACATTCATCTAATAAATCTTTTACTTTAATTTTCTTTGTCTTTAATAAATTATGTATCTCTTCTAAAGACAAATCTAAATAACTAGTTTTCATCATTAATCATCGCTCCACTAACTTCAACAAAACTTCCCTTCTTCTTAGGTACATTTTTCATAAGTTCATCTATTTGTACTATATCTTCTACTACATCTTCTCTATATTTTAAAGGATTAGGATTTACAAAAACTAGTTCTTCATCTGTTTTTGTCTGAATATCATTAATCTTATTTATATCATCAATTAATTCACCTAAAGTATCTTGATATTTAGTTATTTCTACTTCACTTAAATCTAAGTGTGCTAAATGTGCTACATGTTTTACTTCTTCTTTACTAAGTTTCATAAAATCTCCTCTTTAAAATTGTATCACTTTTATTAAAAATTAAAAAGATAAGCATTGTTTTACTTATCTCTTTTCTATAAAAAACTTAGTATCACAAACTTCTTCTATATATTTTCTATCATGAGAAACACTTATAATACTACCAGGATATTCTTTTAATAATTTTCTAATTACTGGATTTGATAATGGACTTAAATTTCTAGTTGGTTCATCTAATAACAAAACATTTGATTTATCTAAAAACATCTTAAGTAAAAATATTTTAGCTTTTTGACCTCCAGATAAATTAGATATATCATTTAACATCTCTTCACTAGTAAATTTAAGCATTCCTAACAAACTTCTTATTCTAGTAATACTTTCTTCATTATTTTCACTTAGAAAATCTAATACTTTAGAATAGTTATTTAATACTTCATCATAATTTTGAGGCATATAACCAACCTTTATATTAGGTGTTTCTTTTATTTTTTCTAAAATTTTCTTTAAAAGTGTAGTTTTACCACTTCCGTTTTTTCCAAGTATAACTAGCTTTTCTTTACCTATTACAGATAAATTTATATTTTTACTGAGTATTTTTTCATTTATTTTAAGTTCATCTAAATGCATATCAAGAATTACTTTAGAATTAGGAATTTCTTCTATATCTTTTATTTTTAAAAATATTTGATCTTCTGTTTCTATTTTTTCAGTAATACTATCTTTTTCAAGTCTTTTTTCTTCTGCTATTAAAGATCTTAATTGATTTTGTCTTTCTGGATTATTAGCAACTATTTTATCTTTTATTTTATTTAACTTTTTTAAACTTTCTTTTTTATTTTTAGTTTCACTATTATGTTCTTGAATACTTTTTTCTATCATTTTTCTTCTAGCTTCTACATAATCTTTATATGATATTTTAGAAACTGTATTTCTTACATCTGTTTTTCTCTTTAATTGTTCTAAATGAATTATCATATTTGCTGTATTTTCAAGTAAAGTTTCATCATGAGAAACATAAAGTATAGGAATATCTGTATTATTAATAAATTCTTCTAAAAATTCTAAAGTTTCAATATCAAGATCATTAGTTGGTTCATCCAAAATTAAAAACTCTGGATTTTTAATCATTATCTTCGCTAATTGAAATTTTACTTTTTCTCCACCTGAAAATGTAGATATTTTTCTTTCTGATTCTAATAAATCTAAATCTAATCCTAATGAATTAAATACTTCAACTAGTTTATTATAATCATCATATATTTCATAATTTTCATTCGAATCAGGATTATCTTTTAAAAAGAATTCTCTTAATTCCTTTTCTTGCCATAATTTATTTAAATTTTGTTCTAAATATCCAATATTTTTAGGAACATTAATAATTCCTTCTATTTCAACATAATTTAATATATCTTTACTAAATATCAAAGCTTTAATAAATGTTGTTTTTCCATTTCCTTCTTCACCTATTATGGCTGCTTTATTTTTGTTATTTAAAATCAAATTAAAATCTTTGATTAAATATCTATCTGAATTTCTTAATTTAATATTTAAATTTCTAATTTCTATCATAGTACCTCCTTTCTAAAATTTAAGAAAAAAAGATAAGCATTATTCCACTTATCTTTTTTATAAAATATTATTTACTCAAGAATGAATATATCAAAACCCCAAAGCTTATTAATAATACTAATATACCTACTATTATTAAAATATTAGATATTGTATTATCAGTTTTAGTTTCTTTTATACTTATTTCTTTAGTTGATAGTGGTGTTCCACATACAATACATTCTGAAACTCCTGCTTCATTTTCCATACCACAATTTGGACATACCATAATAATTACCTCTTATCTTAATTTCATTATAATAAAACAATTAGTTTTCTTCAAGGACTGAAAAAACTTTATCATCTTTTTCGTAAGAAATAATTGTATTTAAATTAACATTT
>CAJPPJ010000040.1 GCA_905372515.1 uncultured Eubacteriales bacterium | reverse complement strand
TTTAATTTTATAAAACTTAAATATACTAATAAATATAAAAAAGAATATCTAGATTTTAAATATAATAAATCAGATATTTTAATGAATAAATATTTAAATTATCAAAATTCTATCTTTTATACATCTAATATTGATAATTTAGAAATTAATTCTTCATCACTTGAAAATTATTTAAAAAACAACTCAATAGATACTCTACTTAAAAATGCTTTAAAAATTACTAATATAGTTAAATATCAATATAAAATATACGAATATGATAAAATTAAAATTATGGCTTGCAATAGCTCTTATGATGAATATGTAATAACTGATAAAGAGAGTATATTTGATAAAAATTTTTGTCAAAAAAAAGAATGCATATTTAAGAAAACTTTAAAAATTACTCAAAAACTAGATAATTATAGTTTAAATATAATTCAAAAAAACAATTATAATTTAACTACTGTAAAAATTAATGAAGAACTTTTCAATGCATTAAAAAAAGATATTTATTACGATTTTACATTTTTATCTAATCCTTCCATAAATAAAAATGATCTTCAAAATATCTTTAATACAGCTAAAATAATAAATATAGTTTTAATGATAATTCTTGTAATTAATTAATTCTAAAAAATTATTCATTATTTTTTTATTATAACTTGTTAAACTATTAACCTTCTTAGCTTTTGATTTAAAACTTTTTAAAGAATTTAATTTCTTAGTTTTTATTCCGATAATATCAGAATAATCTTCTTCAAATATAGTAGAACCTAAAAGATAACACTTAAGCATATTGTCTAAATCCTCTACTCCTTCTTTTAAATAGATATAATAATTAGTTTCTAAATAAGAAAACAAATCTTTATTTTCAAACTTTTTAAGTTCAAACACATAATTAATATCTTTTGTATAATCTAGTAATTTTTCTTTATTCATACAAGAAATAATAATATTATCATTAAATACTTTTACTGTAGGTAAATTCTTTTTAAATAGTTTTTCATCTACATAAGTATAATCTTCATACTCTCTTATTACTTTATCAAATTTAGGATAATTCTTAATTTGTGATTCATAAGTAAATAATATTTTTAAATTACTTTTAGTACTTAAAGCATATTTAATAACATCTTTATCTTCTCCAAGAGCAATAGCTACATCATATTCTTTATATATTTTATGAAATAAAAATTTACGTCTTCTAAAATATAAATTAAAAGAATATTTAGAATTAAATACTTTTAAAGAATAAACATCTACTTCTACTGAATGTTTATCTAACCTATTAACTAATTCTAAAATATTTTTATACTTATCTATACCTTCAATAAATACTGCTAATTTTAATTTAGATTTCACCATTATCTTTTCCTCTTTTATTAAAGATTAAATTAATTAAGAAAAACCAATTACGTTTAATAAAATATAAAAATATTCTCTTTTTTAAAGACATAGTAGCAATATATTTATTGCTATACCAATCTTTATTAGAAAGAACAAATTCTTTTTTTATCTTCTTAGCTTCTTCTAATTTATTCATCTTTATATATTTAATAAATACATCTATTAAATATATTTCTATACCTATATATTCATAAAAATCTTTATAACCATATTTTAATATTTTATCTTTCATTAAAGAATAAGCTTTCATATGATCTTTTAATTTTTGTTCATTTAATTCTCTAGTAATAGAATAATGAGTTGTAACATAATAATATAAATAATCTTCTATTTTAACTATTTTCTTACATTCTACTATCATATTAGATATTGCTACTACATCTTCAAAAACCATATTTTCTGGATACAAATTATTAAGTGCTATAGTTTTTCTAATAAGCTTATTACAGGAATGAAATTCCATCATTAATACATCACTAAAGTCTTTAGTATATTCTTTATACTCACCTTTATTTTCTTTAACTAATGAAGTATTATTATCTCTTATAAAGTTACATATAACCATATCTGCATTTGTTTTTCTTTGAACTTTTAAAAATGTATCTACAAAATTATTAGCTACATAATCATCACTATCTACAAACAATAAAAATGGTGCTTGAGCTTTTCTTATCCCTATATTTCTAGCTTTTCCAGGTCCACCATTAGTTTCTTTTATTATTGTTACAAATCTTTTATATTCTTCTAACTTTTTTAAAGATTTATCTGTTGAACCATCATCTATTACTATTATTTCATATTTAAAAGTTGTTATTTGTTTTAAAATAGAATCCAAACATCTTTCAATAGTTTTTTCTGCATTATAAACTGGAACTATTATAGAAACATCCATTCTTATTCTCCTATTATTTTATAAAATTTATCAAGTATATCTTTATTATAATTATTTAAAGATTTACTTACTTTTCTAACTTTTTCAAATTTTTCTAAGCTTCTTGCTACATCCTTAGTACCTTTAACTACTTCTTGCGTTTTCTCCAAATGCTTAGGAATAATAACTGGTAAACCTAGAGCATATGCTTCAATAAAGGCCATACCTTCACCTTCATATCTAGACATTCCAACATATAAATCCATCTGTGCTAAATATGGAAAAGGATTTGCTATTTTACCAAGTAAAAAAACTTTATCTTCTAAATTATATTTTTTTACTAATTGACTTATCTTATCAAAATCTTCTCCAGATCCTATTAAATAAAGTCTCATATCATTTCTTTTTGAATTTTTAAATATTTCAAGTAATAAATCATATCCTTTAGCATAAGTAAATCTACCTAAAGATACAACATTAATATATTTTTTATCTACTTTAAAATTAATAACTTCTTTTTTCAATTCTTTGATTACCTTATCATCTACAATATTAGGTAAAACATAAGTATCATTTTTCTTAAAATAAGTATTAAATTCGTTTAAAGAATTTTTTGATACTGCTATTACACTATCAAAAAACTTATATTTTTCTTTATTCATAAAAACTAAATATTTATATTTTATTTCATGTTTCATTCTCTCTAACATTTGATCATGACACATTATATATTTTTTATCAGATTTAGTTTTTATTGCTGCTATAGCAGTTTCTTGAGAATATGAAGAAAAATCTATAGTTACATCATATTTTTCATATATTTTAGGATTATAAAAATACTTAACTAAAAAAAATGGTAAGTATTTACATATTTTTGGAAGTGCTATCAATTTTTTTAATTTAACTTTTTTGGAAATTCCCTCAGTATAAAAATTAACATCATTAACTACATAACAATCTACTGAAACTTTAGAATAATCTAAATTATTCAATAAATTTATAAGAGATTTTTGTATCCCTCCTACTGTTAAATTTTCTTGAAATATTGCTATTTTCTTCATTATATATCTAACTCCAATAAAACAGGACAGTGATCTGATCCATATACTTCATCCAATATATCTGCTTTTTTTATATTTTCTTTTAAATCTTCACTTATTAAAAAGTAATCTATTCTCCATCCAACATTTCTTTGTCTTGCTTGAGTCCTAAAACTCCACCATGAATATTTAACTTTATCTTCATGTAAATATCTAAATGTATCTATAAATCCACTATTTAAAAGTTCAGTAAATTTATTTCTTTCTTCATCACTAAATCCTGCACTAAAATGATTTGTATCAGGATTTTTTAAATCTATTTCATTATGTGCTACATTTAAGTCCCCACATACTATTACACTTTTATTAGATTTTAAAGATAATAAATATTTTCTAAAATCATCTTCCCATTTCATTCTATATTCTAATCTTAAAAGTTTTTCTTTTGAATTAGGTACATAAACATTAACAAAATAAAATTTTTCAAATTCTAATGTTACAACTCTACCTTCTTGGTCATGTTCTTCTATACCAATACCTTTTCTTACATTAAGAGGTTTTTCTTTAGTAAAAACAAGTGTTCCTGAATAACCTTTTTTAACTGCTGAATCATAATATTGATAATAAGACTTAGTATCTATTTCTATTTGTCCTTCTTGCATCTTAGTTTCTTGTACTGCAAATATATCTGCATCTATTTCTTGAAAAAAGTCCATAAATCCTTTATTAAGACAAGCTCTAATTCCATTTGTATTCCAAGATATTAATTTCATATGTTTACTCCTAAAAAGATTATAACATTTATATTTTAGCTAGTAAAATTAGAAAAGAAAAACTAATAATAAAATTATTAGTTTTAAATATTTATATACTTATCTGTATTATAAATTATTCCATCTATTTCTACATATATAGAATATCTTCCTTTTAAACCTTCTTTATTTATATATTTAGTGACATTTATACCATCTTTAGTTTCTTTTTCAGTAAATATATCTACACAAAGTGCTGTATATGGATGTTTACTAACTCTAAGTTCATAATATTTAGATACAAAATTTTTATATAAAATAACATTAACTTTATTGTTTTTCTTAAATCTACCAGAAAAAACTAAACGATCTTCTTCAGTAAATAATTTAATATCATAATTTTTAACTATATTATCTAGCTTTTTATTGCTATTTAATATTCCTATTTTTTCTTTATTAACTTTAGTTTTACCAAGAGTACCTAACTTTTTAAAATTATTTAAACTTAAATTAGTATTAGTATAAAGTGGCATTTTTTCTACTCTATAGTTATTAGTAGCTAAAACTATTTCAAATATAACTTCATTATTCAAAATTTCAACTGTATCAGACATTAAACTTACTTTTCCTTTAGTAAGTCCTGCTGGATAATTGGATGCTTTCATATCTCCTTTAACTATTCCTCCAGAATGAACTAAATAGTGATTTTTATCAAGATAATCAACATCTGATATATATGGTGAAGAAAAACTACTAGATCTTTCTTTTCCATATTGCCAAACTTGTCTTATTGTCATATCTTCTTTATTTATTTTATAAAGTACTCCTCTAGAATATGACTTTTCAGCTGGTACATATTTTTCTTTTATCTTTGATTTATTATTTCCATTATCAAAAATAAATACATCTTTTTCAGGAGTTATCATAGCAGCATGTTGACTCCATTGCCATTCAAAATTTTCTCCTATTGGTTTAAAAAAATATTTTTGATACTCTTTACTCCAATTTGTAGAATCTCCTATAATCCAATTTAATTTAGAAGTCTTATAGTCAATATTAATTACAGCATCCATATGTCTTCCCGATAAAGTAATAGAGTTAGTATCTTTATCATACCAAACAGAATTATTATGAAACCAATCATAACTAGTTGAATTTTCACTTTCTCCATCTTTCATATTTAAAACATTTTTCAAATCAAATTTTTTTATTATTTTACCGGTATTTCTATCTATTTCTACCACTATATCTTCTACTGTTCCACTAGAATTATGAAAGTCATTACTAGCAACTAATAAATTACCATTAGGCATTTCAAAATAATCATGATGATATCCTCCAGGTAAAGAATATTCTTTATATATTTTTCCAAACATATCTATTTCATATAAACCAGTTACATAATATGGCTTATATATAAGTCTTTCTGTACCTACTAATAAATGTCCATTTTTAAGTCTTGTGTTATCCCATACTGCTTTATTAGTTAAATACCACCTTACATCACCATTAACATCATACGCTACACTATAACCTTTAACAGCAGGTGTAAAAAAAGTATAATTCATTAGATAGTTTTGTTTTATCTGCAAATATTTTTGTAGGTAGATTTAAGTCACTAGGTAACTTATCTGTTTTTATTTTTATTATCTTTTTTACTATTTGATTATTTTCTTTATATTCTATTTCTATTTCATTTTCCTTATCAGGATAAAGACCATATATTTCTAGGTAATGTTCTTTAGAATTTCTAAAATTATGAGTAAATGTCGTATTAATATCTTTTCCTTTTATAGTAACTTTAGGACTTACTTTAGTTTTTGTTTCAAATAAAATAAGAGCTGTTAAAGGAGAAGCTTTATAAGGATCTTTTATAATCTTTGGATTATCTATAGTATATCCTTTTGTTACAAATTCTTTTTCTAAAGACTTTTGTAAAGTCATAATGCTTTCTTTTTTATTTAACAAAATTTTATTTTTACTGTTATTATTTATAAAAAATAAAGCCAAAAACTATATAAAAATCATTAATAAAACTACATATCTTTTCTTAAATTTCATTTTTTCCTCCACATCATAAAACTAGCATCAATATTTTTTAAAGTCGATAACTTATAGGTTGAAAAAACTCAACTTTTAGTTGAGTTTTTTCTTTAACAATTATTATTTAATTTTAATGGTATTTTATATATATAAGTTTTGTTATTATTATCAGTAATATCTATTTCTAAAAATAAATTTTTTTGATTATAATCTTTACAAATTCTGTTGTAATTATCTATTTTAAATTGAAGATCTTGTAAATAATCTTTTATTTTAATATTTTCTTTACTTTGATAAGTAAAGATTTT
>CAJPPJ010000039.1 GCA_905372515.1 uncultured Eubacteriales bacterium | reverse complement strand
TTTTGTTCAATATTTGGATTTATTTTTCTATAATCTTCTAAAAATTTTCTTATTTCTTTTCTTTTAGAAACATTTTCATAATCTGTTCTTTCTGTAAAACTACAAGCACAATTAATAAATTCTAAAGAATTTGCTCTAGCAAAATTCTTAATATCATCTTCTTTTACTAAATATAAAGGTCTAATAAGTTCTAATCCATCAAAATTAGTACTTTTTAATCTTGGCATCATAGTTTTAAATTCTCCATTATAAAACATACTCATAATAGTAGTAGATATAACATCATCAAAGTGATGACCAAGAGCTATTTTATTACATCCTAAACTTTGTGCTGTTTTATATAAAAAACCTCTTCTCATTCTTGCACACATATAACAAGGTTTATCTGGAGATAATTTGTTGCTTACAGAAAATATATCTGAATCAAATATCTTTATTGGTATATTAAGCTTATTAGCATTTTCTTTTATTTTTAATAATACTTCTTCTTTATAACCAGGATTCATAACTATATATTCTAAACTAAAAGGTATTTTTGTATATTTATGTAGTTCACTAAAACACTTAGCAAGTAAGAATGAATCTTTACCTCCAGATATACAAACTGCTATCTTATCATTTTCTTTTAATAGATTATATCTAGTTAATGCTTTTAAAAATTTTGAATATATCTTTTTTCTATATGTTTTAAGTAAACTTTGACTGTAAAAATCTTTCATAAATTCTCCCATTTAATCCTTATATATTATATATAAAAATTGACAAAATTAATATATAAAGTTATAATCATAATTGCATAAAAAGAGCAAATATTAATATTTTTAATGTGTTTATTATAAAGTTACAAGTAAGTATGCTCTAAAACTGAAAGTATTAAAATAAACTCCCTGAAAATAGGTAATATACTTTCTTTTATGACAATATAAGGAGGTAAAATGTCAAGATATACAGGACCAGCTTTCAAAAAGTCTAGAAGAGTTAGATTCTCTACTTTAGAAAACGGAAAAGATATAGCTAGAAGACCATATAGACCAGGTCAACATGGACAATCTAGAAGAGCTAAAGTATCTGAATACGAAACTCAACTTAAAGAAAAACAAAAAGTTAGATTCATTTATGGTTTAACTGAAAAACAATTTAAGAAGACTTTCAATGAAGCAGCTAAATTAAAAGGTGTTCATGGTGAAAATCTTTTAAAACTTTTAGAATCAAGACTTGATAATATCGTTTATAGAATTGGATTTGCTTCTACTAGAAGAGGAGCAAGACAACTAGTAAACCATGGTCACGTACTTGTAGATGGTAAAAAAGTTAATATTCCATCATATAGATTAAGACCAGGTCAAGTAGTTTCTATGAAAGAAGCAGATAAAGATCTTAAAGTTGTTAAAGAATCATTAGAAAAAGTATTTAATAGAGTTGAATTTATTAACTATGATAACTCTAAGATGACTGGAACTTTAATGAGATTACCTGAAAGAAATGAACTTAATCCAGAAATCAATGAAGCTTTAATAGTTGAATACTATAACAAGATATAATAAAAAATAAAAATAACTTATATAAAATATATAAGTTATTTTTTTAATTCTTCTACTACTTGTTTAAAGTTAATAGCTTTTATTAATTTTGGACATTTTTTCTTTTCACATATTTTTTTAACAGTATCGTAATTTTCACCACTTGGTACTATAAATACATCTGCTTTATCATTAATAGCACCATCTAGTTTATATTCTACTCCACCTATATTTTTAATTTCTCCATCCCTTGCTATTGCACCAGTTACAACTATTTTTCTTCCTTTTGTAATATCTTCTTTTACTAAGTTATTATAAATAGTAAGTGCTATTGCAAGTCCTCCTGATGGACCAGATTCTCCAGATAGAAAATTAAATTTAACAACTGGATTAGTAATTAATTTATATATCTCAGTAGATAATATACCAATATATTTTTTACCTTTATTTTCTTTTACTGTAAGTTCTATTTCTTTTAATTCTCTATTTCTTACAAGTTCTACTTTTACTTTATCCCCAACATTTTTATTTTGAATAGATTCTTTTATCTTATCAAAATATTTCATTTCAATACCATTTATTTTATATAATATATCTCCTACAAATATATTTTTAATTCCTTTATCAACTAAATATACTAAGTTTGTAACTGCATCTTTTTCAACTGGCTTTCCTGCTAATAAAAAAGCTTGTTCTATAGCAGTTAATTCACTAGTTTTTAAATCTATTAAACTTCTTATTTGAGTCTCTTCTTTAGACTCTTTTTCATTTATAGTAGGTATTTCCATAATTTTTTTATTAGTAAGTTTCGCTATTAAAAATGTCATGATATTTGCATCTTTAAGTTCAACATATGCTAAATGAAAACTTCCTTTAATGTTATTAGTACCTTCTCCTGATACTAAAATTTTATCACTTGCACTAAGCGTTCCCCCTTTTGATACTATATAATATGGAAGTTTTATAAATCTAGATAATAAAAATACTATTAATAATACAATTAATATATATTTTAATTTATTATTTTGTTTTGCTTCAATCTCCATTTTGACTCCTAACTATTTATCCCTGTAAGTACTAGATTAACACCATAATTATAATTTTTAAAGTCTTCATGAATTAAAGACATATTTATAAAATAAACTATTTTATTATCATAAGGTAAGTATACTTCTTTAAAGTATTCTTCGTTTTTAGGATTAATACTAGTAAAATATCCTTCTGTTGGAATATATTTTATATCATCATATTCAAATATATCAAATTCTTCATTATCCTTATTTTTATATTTTATAACTTTTAATTTAGCAGATGATGAATCTTGAAATTTTAATTCTAAACAATATCTTTCACCTGCTTTTAATGGACATCTATCTATTTTTTTTAAAATTTTAATTCTTATATCTTTTTGTATTGTAGACATTAATTCTTCATGAAAAGAACTTAATTCTTGTTGTAATATAGCTTCTTTTGATAATTTTTGATATGTTAATACTAATTTTAACATTGCAAGAGAAATAGTCATTACAAATATAAAGGCAATTATTAATTCTACTACTGTAAAAGCTTTTTTATTATTCATATACTTTAAACTCCACTTCTCCAATATAACCACTTTCATATAAAACTATCATACGAAAATATTTATTTAGCCTATTAGAATTATCTGTATTAGTTTCTGCTCTACAAGTAGATAAATCTTTTTCATAATTAGTCTTAGTATATAAAAGATATTCTGTTAATTCTCTAGGTAATCTAACTTGAGATCTTCTCCCATTTTCAAAATATTCAGATACTGTTAAATTACCAGAATTACCATATTTTTCAACTGTTAACATCTTTTTCAAATAACATATATTATATGGAACAAAATAAATGTATTTGATTTTAAATTCTCTACTTGGATTATTTATTACTGCTCTACAATATTCTTTATTAATTATAAAATATTGTAAACAAAAGTTTTCAGGTTTATAAATACTACCACTATATAATTTAACTCTATTATTTCTAAAACTATTTAGTAATAAGCTATTTATATCTTTTTTGAAATCATACATCATCATATTTCTTATTTCATCCGTATAATACATTGCAGAAATTTCATGATACTTTTCTTGTGATTCATACATACCAATAAGAGGTTTCATGTTCATATAAATAAAGGTAATCATAGACATTACAAAAACCCCTACTATAATTGTTTCTGCTATAACAAAAGCCCTTTTTTCTTTCATCATCATAAATACCTTCTTTATTGATTATAAACTTATTTTATTATATAATAAAAAAGTATAAAAGACTAGAATAAAGAAGGAAGAAAAGGGTTGTTAAATGGTTAATTATGATTTTGCAAAAACTCCAATAGTTGATATTGTAAACCAAATTTTTTTATATGCCGCTAGAAATAGAGCTAGTGATATTCACTTAGACCCTCGTGAAGAAAGTCTTATGGTAAGACTTAGAGTTGATGGTAATTTAATTAATCATTCTAATGTTCCTAAAGCCTATGAAAAAAACTTAATAACTAGAGTAAAACTAGTATCAGGTATGAATATAACTGAAACTAGATTACCACAAGATGGTGCTATAAAAGGAAGAATTGCCGAAAGAGATTTAGATATGCGGGTTTCTGCATTACCTACTAATGAAGGTGAAAAGATAGTTATTCGTATTCTAGACTTTCAAAAATCTTTAGCAGGTATAGAATCTCTTGGATTTACAAAAGATAATGAAGAAAAAGTTAAAAAGATGATGTCTGAACCTAATGGAATTATCTTAGTAACAGGTGCAACAGGTTCTGGTAAATCTACTACTACCTATTCTATGCTTCAAGCATTAAATAAAGAAGAAACTAATATTATAACTGTAGAAGACCCTATAGAAATGAATATTGAAGGTGTAAATCAAGTTCAAGTAAATTCAGAGATTGGTATGACATTTGCATCTGCACTAAGATCTATATTAAGACAAGACCCTAATATAATATTAATTGGTGAAATTCGGGACTCTGAAACTGCTCAAATAGCTATTAGAGCTGCCATTACAGGACATTTAGTTTTATCTACAATACATACTAACAATGGTCTTGCTACTATAGAACGTTTACTTGATATGAATGTTCAAAGATATTTACTTTCAACTGCTCTTACTGGTATTGTTTCACAAAAACTTGCAAGAACACTTTGTCCTCATTGTAAAAAATTAAGAAAAGTAACTAAATATGAAAAACATTTATTTAAAACTGTACTAAATAAAAATGTTACAGATGTTTATGAGCCAGTTGGTTGTGATCAATGTCACGAAGGATTTCAAGGAAGAATCGCACTTCATGAAGTAATACTTTTATCAGAAAAATTAAAAGCTATGCTTGCTGATGAAAATACTGAAAAAGAAGATTTAAGAGATGCTATATATGATGGTGATACTAAAACTTTATTACAAGATGCTTTAGAAAAAGTAATTGCAGGTTATACAACTTTTCAAGAAATATATAGAGTTGTTGACATAGATGTTGATTTAGATAAATCTATTAAAAAATCTATGGGTATTAAAGTTGAAGATGATATTAAAAATCATAATTATACTGCTAATTTAAAAAGACAAGACTTAGCTACTTCTTCACCAGTTGTATATTATGTTAATTCTAATAAGATTCCAATGGATGATGATTTTGATGAATTAGATAAATTAATATCAGAAAAAGAAGATGAAGGTTTAGAAGATGGTTTAGATATTTTTGAAAACAATATAGATTTAACTGCTATTAAACCTAATAATAATTTATTAGATAACGATTTATCTTCTCTATCCGATTTAGCAACTGATGTAGATACTAGTAATATAAGTTTAGAACCTATTAAGCAAGAAAATAACTTAGATTTAAATCAAGATAACAATAAAATTTTAGAAATAATTGATGTATTTTCAGATAAAGATGATAGTTATTTAAAAATTCATCCATTAATTCAAAGAAAAAAATTAGAAATAATTGATTCTCTTAATAATAAAATAATATAATTAAAAACTTTAATAGAAATTTACTATTAAAGTTTTTTTATTAATTTACCTATTTTTAACTTTCATACTATCATCTAAATTTATATTAACTCCTCCATCATATCTAGTTTGATAAAGCGTAATATTATATTTTTTAAGTCTTTTAATTACTTCATTAGATGGATGTTTAAATTTATTAACTAATGCACATGATATAAGTCCTATTTTAGGTCTTATTTCTTTTAAAAACTCTTCACTTGTTGCAGTTATTGACCCATGATGCCCTACTTTTAAAATATCTATCATTTTTAAATTATAATTATTCAATAAATATTTTTCTGTCTTTATACTAGCATCTCCCATAAATAACATAGCTTTATTTTTATATATAATATTAATAACTAATGAAGCATCATTTTCATTATCAGTTTTCATATAATTTAAATTTTGTAAATAAAAATTTTTAGTTTTAATACTATTCATTTTTTCATAATCAATCTTCTTCTTTTTTAATTTTTCTATTAATCTTAATTCATTTTTATTATATGAATTATTATTAAAATATACTTTATCTACTTTAAACTTATCTATCAAACTATAACTATTTCCTATATGATCATAATCTCCATGAGTAATTATAATTTTATTTATTTTCTTTATACCAAGTGATTTAAACAGTGGAATTAAAATATCTTCAGTTTGATTAGTTTTACTTTTAAATAGACCCCCTGTATCTATTAATATAGCTTCATGATTATCATATAACAAAAAACTATCTCCTTGAGAAATATCAATCATATATAAATTACTATGATGATATAAATAATTTATATTAGAATGGAATAATACTAATCCAATAAATAAAGATATAGCTATCTTTTTAAATTTAGTAAATGTAAATAATAGTATTAATAAATAATAAAATATAAG
>CAJPPJ010000038.1 GCA_905372515.1 uncultured Eubacteriales bacterium | reverse complement strand
TAACTAAATAAATTTTTTCTAGTTCCATATACTAAATACTTAACATTATATTTATCCTTTAGTGATATTGTCGATTTATCTTTTTCAGTAACTAATAAATAATCATAGTTAGAAAATAAACTTTTAAGTTGTAAAAGTTCATTTAAATGTCCACCTGTAGAAGAGATAAATAATACTTTCTTTTTCATACTATCACCTATTAAATTATATCATATCATTTTATCTAATATATAAAAAAGAGAAATATAAATTTACATCTCTCTTAATAAATCATTATATTTTTTAAATAATGTAACTTTTTCTTCTTCAGTCAAAAAACTATATTTTATAGCATTTAAATTAGATTTTATAATTCCTTCTATAGTAACTAATCTATTATCTATAAGTTTTTTATATTCTCTAGATAAATCTATTTCAGAAACTAATCTATTATCAGTATTTATAGAATAAGTAACACCTAAGAGTGAAAATAATTTTATAGGATGATTTTTATAAATATCAACACTATTTGTCTGTACATTAGATGTAGGACATAATTCTAATAATATATTGTTATCTTTTAATTTATTAATTAAATCAAAATTATCTATTGATCTAATACCATGACCTATTCTTTTAGCATGCATATTAAGTGCTGCTTCTACTTCTTTATAATTGGTAGATTCTCCAGAATGAATTGTTATTGGTATTTTTAATTCATTAGCATAATCAAATAAATCTTTAAAGTCTTTAGTAGGATAACTATCTTCATCTCCTGCTAAATCTATTCCGACTACTTCTTTTTTCAAATGTTTTTTAGCTAAATTAATAACTTTCATATTATTTAATTTAGAATCATTTCTCATCATACATAATATAAGTTTTACTTTAAGTTTCTTATCCTTATTTAATTCTTCATATACTATATCTATAAATTCATCCATAGATATATAAGAAATATGTTTTAAGGGAGCATATCTTACTTCTGCATATATAACATTATCTTTTATTAAATCTTCTCTTAAACTAGAAGCAAGTTTTCTTATTAAATCTGGTATTTGAAGTAATGATACTGCATAATCAAATTTATCTAAGTAATCTTTTAAACTAGACAATTTTTCTCCTGCTGTCATTTTTTCTTCTAATACTTTTTTATCCTCTTTTGTTATTTCACTAATTTTATCTATATTTAAGGAACCATCTAAATGAACATGAAGTTCTATTTTGGGTATTTTTTTTAAATCTATCATAAACTTTCTAAAGCAATAATGAACATTTTATCCATAGCTTCTTCTCTTTCTTTTGAACTAATATCTATATCTTTAAAAAAATGATTAGATACTGTAAGCAAACATGCTGCTTTTTTATTTAAAACTTTAGCATTGTGAAATAAAGCAAAAGATTCCATTTCTGTACCTAAACAATGATTTTTCTTGTACATGTCTAGATGGTTTATATAATCACTATAAAACACATCTGAAGAATACACTCTTCCTTCATGTAATTGAATATTTAATTTATTTGCACTTAATTTTAGTTTATTATTAACATCCATATTTGGATAATTTAAATTACTAAGAGTATTATTTTGTACTTTAGCATAACTTGAATCACTATAACTTTCAGTAACTAAAACCACATCTAAAGCTTCTAATTCTGATGCATACGCACCTACACTTCCAACTCTAACTATAACATCAACATCATAGTCTTTATATAATTCATAGCTATATATTCCAATTGAAGGCATCCCCATACCATGAGCCATAATTGTAACTTTTTTACCTTTATAGTTTCCAGTGTATCCATACATAGCTCTTACAGTATTAATTTCTTTGATATCTGTTAAGAACTTGTTTGCCATAAATCTAGCTCTATTAGGATCTCCTGGCATTATAACTATTTTTGCTATATCTTCTTTTTTAGCTTCTATATGTGTTGACATTATTTTTTCATCCTTTCTATCATTAATTTAAGATTATTACTAGCTAATCTTTCAGTTTCTTCACTCTTATCTATAACTTCTTGTTTTATATATCTAATAAATTGATCAAGAGATTCATCATTATTTCTTGCAGTATAATCCATAAAGTCCCTAAGTTCTTCTAATTGATTTACAACAAGACCTGCTATAGCTCCAGTATTAACTAAATCATATAAAGCATCTTTATACTTAATAAAACTTAAATTTATCTCTTCTCTTAAATCTTTTAAAGTTTCATAATATAAATTAATTTCTACTAAATTTAACAATCTTTCCATAATATAATCCTTATTATAATTATAATAAATTTAAGCTTAATTTTATATTTATATAGTAAAGAAAAAAACAATTAGTTAATTACTAATTGTTTTAATTATTTATCTTACCAATTTGATGAAGATGTATTAAATGAATCATTGTTATATCCAGTAGTATCTACTGTTGACCAATCACTGTTTGTAGTTTCTTCATTTTCTTCACTTAATTCATCATCTTGTTTGTTTTTAGACATTAATGCAGCTCCACCTAATCCTACTGCTCCAAGTCCTAAAGCTCCAAGTCCTGCATATTTAACCCAATCTGAACTTGATCCTGTATCACTTGGTAATGAATCATCTGTTGTAGCTGTAGATAAATCTGTTAAAGATGAATCTTCAGTTGATTGATTTTCAGTAGTTGGATTATTTTCTCCTTCTGATAATGTTGGTAAATCTTCTTCTAAAGTTTTATCTGCTTCATTTAATTGTTGTTGTTCATCTGGTGATGTATTTGATTTTAATAAATCATCTAATACTTTGTTAGAAGCATCTTCTCCTCCTGTTGATAATTTACCTAAATTATCTGCTGGGGTTTGTGGTGTTGTTCCTGAACCACCACTACCAGTACTTGATGGTGTTAAACTTCCACCTCCTGTTGATCCTGATGGTGTGTATCCTCCACCACCACTACCGCTTGGCGTATATCCTCCACCTGAAGTTGTTCCTGATGGTGTATAACCTGATCCTCCTGTTGATCCAGTTCCTGTATTATTACTTCCACTAGTACCATTATTAGATGTTGTATTTGTATTATTTCCTCTTAATCTACTTAAAAGATCTTCTATAACACTATTTCTTCTTTCACCATTATTAGATGTAAATGGTTTTTCACTAGCTTGTTGTGAAGAAGTTCCTGCTGCAGGACCACCATTATTTTGTGGTGTTGTTCCTTGAGATGAATTATTAGCTGGAGTTGCTCCACCAGTACTTGTTGGAGTTAAACTTCCACCACCTGTGGAACCTCCTCCTCCAGAACGTCCACCTCCAGAACCAGATCCTCCACCTGATCCTGAAGATCCAGATCTTCTCTTCATTTCTTCTGTTTCTTTTGCTAAATCAGAAGCTTGAGAACCTTCTAATTCTTGTTCTGAAGAAATTAATTGTCTTAAGAAATCAATATATTTTAATAATATATCATCTATTTTACTTACTATAGGACTTAATGCATCAAGAAATTCTTGTCTTTTCTCTTTAAAATCCCCTTCATCATCTGCATTTAAATAATCTACTATCTTTTTTATTTCCATAAATAAATTATTTATATTTGTTTTAGATTTATCTAACTTACCAGCATTTTCTGCTAAAAGTGCTAAATTTACAACTTTATTATTCATAATACATACCTCACACTAACTCTTATTTATCTAGCACATCTGCTTTTCCAGCATTAGCACCTTCATCATCTGCATGTTCAGACAATCTTGTTTTTTCTTTATTCATGTAATCAGTAAAAGTAGTATCAACAAAATTTGCTAACTCATTTTTAGTTTCTGTAAGCTTGTTAACATATGCTTCTTTTGTTGTTCCTTGCCAATCTTGCTCGCTAGTATTAATAATTTTTGATATTTCTTCTACTTCTTGAATTAAATTACTAGTTTCTCTAGCAATATTAGCTATTGCTTGTTCTGTTTCATTATAATTAAATTTAAATCCATCACTCATAGTAGTATCTCCTATTCTTTTATTATTGTATAATAATTAAACGAAAATATCAAAGTTTTTTACTAACTTTATGTAAAATAAAAGAAAAATACTTCTAAAAAGAAGTATTTTTATCTTTTTTACTAATTTAATTAGTTTTTGAATGCTGTCATTCCAGCTATCATGCTTCCTAATTCGTTTGCTTGAGAAGCTTCTAAGTTTTGACCTTCAACACCTACATCATTCTTAACGAAGTTTTCGAATCTTGTTAAAGTTTCGCTAACTTGACCAGCTGTTTGTTTAACCATTCCATGTGCTTCTTCAAGAGGATTTACTCTTGCACCTTCAATTATACCTGCAGCATATAAGTTATTTAATCCTTGAGAAAATTTGTTCATTGAATCAACAATATCTTGTCTTAAATTACTTAATTGAGATGTATAATTGTTTAAATCTGTTATTGAAATTCTTCTTTCATTCATTGTTCAAATTCTCCTTTCCTTATATTCCTAATTCGCTATCAGCTCTTTTAGCATCTGCTAGTTCTTTTTGGAAACTATCTTCTGCTTGTTTTCTTAGTTTATCAACAACTTGTAACATTCCTTCTGCTTGTTGATTTAATTTTGTTGTATATCTTTCAACAGTTGAAGAATATGCTTGAGCATCACGTCCTACCCAACCTGATCCTACTACACTTGATGTTACATTTTTAACTTGATTTGTTTGTTGAGCCATTTCATTAGCTGCTTGTGCCATTCTATCAAATTCACTAGCTGCTTCTTGATATTTAATTACTACTCTATCTACATTTGACATAGTATCTAATCTCCTTCCTACCTTATGATTAAAGTATATAATAAATATAAAGATAATTCAATATTTTTTATATTCTGCTTTACATTATTTTAATTTTCTTTATTACTATCTGAACAATATCCCATAAAACCATCTAAATAATAACTTCTAAAAGATACTTTAGCAGTCTTTAAAAATTCATTTATTAATTTTTCACCTTTTACTTTAAATAAATCATTAGAAGTAATAATTTCTGTTTGATAAAAAGTTATATCATCTTTTTTATTTTTATATAACTCATAATAATTATAGAAGTATACATTACTACTATAAGTTTTTTCTAATATTAAACAATCAAAACTAGATTTTTTATATGTCTTAACTTTTAAGTTATCAACATATTCATTTTTTTCTTGATCTAAATTATATCTATTATTTTTAAATAAATTATCTATTTTTTCTCTACTTAATAAGGTATCTGCTATTTCATCATCTTTTTCTAATAATTTTTCTTTAGTATAAAATATCTTAGGATTATTAATTTCTTCATTATTATAAATATCTGCTATAAAGTATCTATTTAAATCTTTAGGCATATAATAATCTTTATTCATCTCTCCTACTATAATTCTACTTTCATCTTTTCTTTTATAAATTCTAAAATTAACATTACTAGATACTCTTTTAGTTAATTTATTTAATATTTTCATAGTATCTTCATCTAATTTAACAACTGATGTTAAACTAGCTAAATTTTCTTTTTTATTAATAGAATATCTTCTTAAAAAAGTATTAATATCCATATTGGAAAAATATTTTATTTTTGAATACATATTGTTTTGATAACTATATGTATCTTCAGCTAAATTAAATAAATAGCTATATTTTGAAATAGTTACTTTATTATATGCTATTGAATTATCTAAAGAAAAAATTATTTCATTAGGTATTTTATATCTATCTAACATTTCTTTAAAAATAATACTAAGTGAAAGTGGATTTAAATCTCCTAAAATTATACCTTTTAAATCATTTACTTTAGAAAAGTAATCTATATCATAATTAGTTCTTAAATAATCATATATCATAAATACTTTTGGAAGTGGTTTTAAATTATTTAAAATAACTTCTTCTATCGCTTCCATTTGTCTTATAATTTCTCTTAATTCAAAAATACTATATATATTTTGTTCTCTAACATAAGATAAATTATTATATTTACTTACATACTCTTTATTATATGGACCTTTTACTTGAATTTTTATATTTTTAACATCCATTAAATCATTTAACATATCACTAGTTAAATCAAGAGTATTATTGATAACAACAAGTAAATTAGATGAAGCATTAGTACTTTTAAAATTTTTTATATCATTTATATCTTTTAAAGTTAATTTTTCTATCTCTAACATGTAATCGTATTTCATACTTCAAACTCCTTATAACTTAAATTATGGATTCCATTTTCTAAAACACATACATTTCTTTTAATTAGAGAATTTATTAACTTCTTATTATTATCATAAAAATTGTTATCAATTATCAACACTTTTAATTTCATCATATCATTTAAAAATGAAATATCTTTAATATCTGTATTATCTATTGCTAAATATTCTATTAAATTAAATATACTTAATATATTTTCTCTTTCTACTTTAGAATTTGTTAAAGTTAATGAAGATAAATTAGGTAAATCTTTTAAAAACAATATATCAACTTTCTTCATATCTATTAAGGAAAGTTTATTTAAAA
>CAJPPJ010000037.1 GCA_905372515.1 uncultured Eubacteriales bacterium | reverse complement strand
ATTTTAAAATATAATTTTTCTTTTTCTCTATTTTTACTTTTATATCAGTTGGTCCTATATTCGTAGTAACACTTTTATACATAATTCCTGGTCTAGTACTACTTGCACCTACAGAAAGAATATGTTCACCTTCTTCAATAAATACATATGCTTTGAAACTAGCTTTTGAATAATTTGGATAATTATCATCAACTTTATAAATACAAGTACTGTTACTAACTATATGTGAAGAAGCATAAACTTGTATTGTTGAAATATCTGGATGTTCTTCAATAAATTTTTTATCTGCTTCCTTTCCTTTTTTCAAAAATATTAAATTAAAAATGGTTACTCCTACCATTATTAAAATAATTCCACCTATAATAAAAACTTCCATATTATTTATCTCCTTCTTTTTTTATTATTTTAGCTTCTGGTATATAGCCTTTATTTTTTGTTACTTTTTCTATATCTTCAATTAATTCATAAAATTTATTAACACCTAAAGGACTACAATCTAAAATTTTTTTTGTTTGTTGATCATCTTCATATAAGTATAAATCAACGATACTATTATCAACTATTTTATATCCATAAAATACTTTAGATAAGTCAATATCTTCTTTTAATTTATTGTTTTCATAATATTTAAAATTTTTATTTTCAAGTTCAATTTTAATATTTTCTTTAAAAATAGATGAATATAAAAGATAAAAACTACTTAAAACAAGTACTATATAAAATACCCAAGTGTAATCAGGAGCTTTTTCAGTTACAAACCAATATACGATAAAATTAATGAAAAGTAATGCAACAAGTGCAAGTATTAAACTCCAAATTAAAGACAAAAAATTTCTCTTATATACTTTCATTTAATCCTCCTTCTTATTTTATTATATAAGATAGTGAATTTTATTTAAAGTAATTTTATGTTATCATTATATAAGGTAAAAGAGGTGTATATGGAGGAATATAAAAATATAGATTTAGTTAATAATTTAAAAAAAACAATAGATAAAGCATTAAAAGATCTTTTAAATATAAAGGAGTGTCTTTGACTTAGATAGTTATGAATTAAAAATAAAAGAATTAGAAGAAGAAGTAAATCAAGAAAACTTTTGGAATGATTCAGTAAATGCTAAAAATGTTATGTCTACATTAAATAATTTAAAGAAAACACAAGAAGAAATTAATTTAATTGATAGCAACTTAAAAAGTTTTAAAGAACTTATAGAAATAAGTGATGAAGAAGAAATTTATTCTATGTCAAAAGAAATAGAAAAAGATATTTTAAGAGTAGATGAATTAAAAATGATTACTTTATTAAATGATGAATATGATAAAGAAGATTGTATTTTTGAAATTCATTCTGGAGCTGGTGGAACAGAAGCATGTGATTGGGTTTTAATGCTTAGTAGAATGTATCAAAAATATTTTGATAATAATCTTTTTAAATATGAAATACTTGATTATTTAGATGGTGATGAAGCAGGACTTAAATCTATAACATTTTCAGTAAAAGGCGAATATGCTTATGGATTTTTAAAATCAGAAATAGGTGTACATAGATTAGTTAGAATATCTCCTTTTGATTCAAATGCTAGAAGACATACTTCTTTTGCATCAGTTTTAGTAACACCTCTTATTAATAAAGATATAAATATTGATATTAATCCAAATGATTTAAGAATAGATGTTTATAGATCAAGTGGAAAGGGTGGACAAGGAGTAAATACAACTGATTCAGCAGTAAGAATTACTCATATACCTACAAATATAGTAGTGACATGTCAAAGTGAAAGAAGTCAAATTCAAAATAAAGAAACTGCGTTAAAACTATTAAAAAATAAACTTTATTTATTAGAAAAAGAAAAACAAGAACAAGAAAAAAACTCTAACTATAAAGAACAAAAAAATATAGAATTTGGGTCTCAAATAAGAAGTTATATAATGGCTCCATATCAACTTGTTAAAGATCATAGAACTAATTATGAAGAGACAGATGTAGAAAAAATTTTAAATGGTAAAATTGAAAACTTTATAGAAGAATATTTAAAAAAGGGAAGTAATGAAAAAGAAAATATTTAATTTAATACTAGGTTCATTATGTTGTGCAATTGGATACAACTTTTTTATGCTAGAAAACAATTTTGTAATAGGAGATGTTTCAGGTCTTGCAATAGTAGTAAATAAATTTTTAGGAATAGATATTAATTTATTTATTATGATATCTACAGTTTTGTTGATAATTATAGCAGTAATTTTTCTAGATCAAGAAGACTTTTATAATATGTTAATTGGAACTATTTTAATACCAATATTTATATATTTAACATCTTTTATAAAATTAGATTTAGAGCTTACTTTACCATTATCTACAGTATGTGCTATAGCTTTAACTGGTATAGGAAGTGGTTTAATATATAAAACAGGTTTTTCTAAGGGTGGTAGTGATATCATTGCTTTAATTCTTTATAAAAACACTAATTTATCTTTAGCAACTGCAAATATTTTAACAGATGGTTTTATAGTATTTTTAGGGTTGTTTGTTTTTGGAGTTAATTTATTTGTTTATAATTTACTAATTCTTTATATAACAGAAAAAATAGTTGATTATATGCTTATTGGAGTTAGTAATTCAAAATTATTTTATATAATTACTACAAAAGATGTAGAAATTAAAAAATATTTAATAAATAAACTTTCTTTAGGAGTTACTGAGATATACACAAATAATAAAGAAAGATGTTTACTTTGTTTAATAGAAAATGAAAAGTTTTATATGGTTACTAAAGGTATAGAAAAGATAGATAAAAATATTGTTATATCAGTAAGTGATGCATATGAAACTTATGGAGGGTTTAGATGAAAAAAGCTTTTAAATGGATTGTTTTTGTACTTACAACTTTTTTAAGTGCAATAGTTTTTAATATGTTTTATGAACCATTAAAAATAGTAGCTGGTGGAAGTAGTGGAATAGGTATTTTATTTAAAAGTTTATTTTCTATAGATCCATCGATAACTATTTTAATAGTTTCACTTATAATTGTTATAATTGCATTTTTCTTCTTACCAAAAGAAAAAATAATTAGTTCAATAATTGCTAGTATTTTATTGCCGTTTTTTATTAAGATAACTGCAAATGTTCCAAATGCATTTGAAATAGGTATTACAGAACCATTAATGATAGCAGGAATAGCAGGTTTAATAAATGGTTTTACAACTGGAATAGATTCTAAGAATGGTTTTAATTCTGGAGGAATAACATTACTTTCAGAAGTTATACATGAAAAAACATATGTTCCTTTAGCAAAAATTAGTAATATTATTAATACTATTATTGTAATAACAGGTGTTTTGGTTAATAAAAATGTTATGAATTTAATTTATGCATTAATAGTTATATTTGTTGGTAAATATGTATATGATAGAGTATTTTTAGGAATATCTAGTAATAAGGCATTTTATGTTATAACTAATGAAGATAAAAAAGTTGAAAATTTTCTAAGAAAAGAAGGTTATGGTGCTACTTTAATTCAAGTTAAAGGAGCATATAGTAGAAAAGATGATCAACTTATTATGACAGTGGTTCCTACTATTAAATATAATTATGTAAAAGACACTATAAAAGAAATCGATGAAGGAGCTTTTATGATAGTAACAGATTCATATCACGTAAAAGGTGGAGTATAGACAAAATATAAAAAAATTGTAAAAAGAATATTAAATAGTTTATTTAATAATGTTAAAATTGAAAAGAGGAGTATATGGAATTAATAAATATAAAAGATGTTAATGTTAAATATCCTAATGGGGTTTATGCTATTAAGGATTTTTCTGTTTCAATAAAAAAAGGTGATTTTGTTTTTGTTATTGGTAAAACAGGAAGTGGTAAATCTACATTTATAAAAATGCTTTATAGAGAAGTTAAACCTTTTAATGGTCAAATAATTTTAAGTGGTTTAAATGTAGCGAAATTAAAAAATAATAAAGTATATAAAATAAGAAGAAAATTAGGAGTAATATTTCAAGATTATAGGTTATTAGAAAAACTTACTGTATTTGAAAATGTAGCTTTTGCATTAGAAGTAGTGGGTACAGAAAAGAAAAAAATTCAACCAAAAGTATTAAAAGCATTAGAAGTAGTCGGTCTTAAAAATAAAACTAGATCTTTCCCTAACCAATTATCAGGAGGAGAGCAACAAAGAGTTGCAATAGCAAGAGCTATAGTAAATAATCCTAAATTACTTATTTGTGATGAACCAACAGGTAATCTAGATCCAGAAAAGAGTATGGAAATTATGGATATATTAAACAATATTAATAAGACATTAGGTACTACTATTATTATGGCAACTCACGATAAGACAATAGTAAATACTATGAAAAAAAGAGTTTTAGTAATTAAGAATGGTAAATTAGCAAAAGACTCTGAGAAAGGAGTATATAATGATGCAGATCTTTAGGATGTTACAAAGAGGTATAAGAGATGCTTTTAAAAGTGTTGTAAGAAATTTTTCTTTATCTATTGCATCAATTATTTGTGTTAGTATTACACTTTTTATTGTATCAGTAGCTATTATATTAACTGCAAATGTCAATAATTTCTCAACAAATATTAAAAAAGATGTTACAATTATAGCTTTTTTAGAAAAAAAATCAGATAAGAATGCTATTCAAAAAGAGTTAAAAGCATTAAAAAATGTATCAAAAGTAGAATTTGTTTCTAAAGTAGATGCTAAGAAAGAATTATCAGAATCATCATCTCAATTTAAAGAATGGTTAAAAGATTGGAATGATGAGGATTTACCTCTTAAAGATAGTTTTAAAATAAAAGTAAAAGATTTAAAACAAATCAATGATACAGTTAGTAAAATAGAAGTAATTAAAGGAATAAGTAGTATTAATTATGGAAAAACTACTATTGAAAAAATGTTAAGCACTTTTGAAGTAGTTAATAAGTTGATGTATGTTACTGTTATAATACTAATAGTAGTTACAATTTTCTTAATTATAAATACTATTAAATTAACAATTTATTCTAGAAAAAGAGAAATCGAAATTATGAGAGTTGTTGGAGCTAGTAACTTTGCTATTAAATTTCCATTTGTTGTAGAAGGTATGGTTCTTGGATTTATTGGTAGTATAATACCTATATTACTTACTATATATTTATATTCTTATGTTTATAATAGATTTCAAGGTAACATCTATTCTAATATAATTAAATTAATGACTCCAAATAGTTTAGTATATTTTGTTTCACTAATTTTAGTTATAATTGGAGTAATAGTAGGTATGCTTGGTAGTAGTGGAGCAGTAAGGAAATATTTAAAATTATGAAAAAATTATTTAAAGTATCAATACTTTTATTTATAGTATTTATATCTCATAGTATACATGCGATAACTTTAGGAGAATATGAAGCTAAGCTTAATCAATATAAAGCAGAACTTAATAGCAATAATGCTAAAATAAATTCTACAAATACTGCTATAGCAGCAGCTAATAATAGAATTAATACTATTAATAAAGAAGTTAATTCTTTATTAAAAGAAAAAGAAGTTATTATTAAAGAAATGGAAGATAATAAAGTAGAAATAGACAGTTTAAAAAAGAAAACTAAAAAATTAATAGAGTATTATCAAATGTCTCAAAGTGGTAATTTTTATATTGATTATATCTTTGATTCAAAAGATATTTCTACTTTTATATATAGATATTCTGTAGTTGATCAATTTTTGGAATATACTAAAAATACCACTAAACGTCTTACAGATACTATTAATAAGCAAGAACAAAGACAAAAAGATATCATAAATATTCAAGGTAAACTTGCTAATAAAAAGAATGAATTAGATAATCAGTTAGTTAAACTTGGAACAGATAAAGCACATCTTGTAGAAGGTGGAGTTAGTATTAAGAAACAAGTTGAACAATATGATGAAATAGTTAATTATTATAAGAAAAAAGGTTGTAAATCAAATCATGTTATAGGAATTGATTGTGCTAAAGATTTTGAAGCAGGTATATTTAGAAGACCTATGAGACAAGGATATGTTACAGGTTATCAAGGTGACGTTGCTACATATGGATATTTTCATCAAGGTGTTGATATAAGTAGTAGTAATAAAAGAGAACCAATATATCCAGTTGCAAATGGTAAAGTAGTAGCAGTATATACTGATGGTTATGGTGGAAAAACTGTTATTATGACACACTATAAAGAAGGTAAATATTATACTTCTGTATATATACATATGGATTCTTATGGACCTAAAATTAGAGTAGGAAATGATATTACTAGTGATGATTTAATAGGTTATATGGGTTCTAGTGGATGGGCAACAGGTCCTCATTTACATTTAGAAATAGTTCCATGTAGATATTATTTTGACCATGTATGTCGTAATTGGTGGGCTAAAGATAAATATATTAGAGATTTAGCAGCTAATGGTTATAGAGGTGCATACAATTATATATCTTTACCTAATAGAAAGTATGAATGGTTTAGAGGTAGATAGTTTTACATATTAATATTTAAAAAAGAGTTATTAATTATAAAAATAATTCTTTTTTTATATAATAATTTTAGTGATAGTATGAAAAATAAGAAAAAATTTTTATTAATAATTATAGGTTTATTGTTAATAGTTTTAAGTTTTATTATAGACAAAATAGATAGTTATGATAAAAACTATTCTTATTTAAGTTTATCAGAGTATATAGTAGATAATCATTTTAAATTATTAGAGGATGAAGAGTATTTTAAAAATAATAATTTAGAAGAATTAATAAGTAAAAATATAGATGTTTTAAAAT
>CAJPPJ010000036.1 GCA_905372515.1 uncultured Eubacteriales bacterium | reverse complement strand
CCAAATTTAGAATATTTAGGTTTATGGAATAATAAAAATTTGAATTCATTAAATTTAGATAATAATCACAATTTAAAACAATTAGAATTATCTGGTAATCTATTTAATTATATAAACTTAAATAATAATACTAAATTAGAAAAAGTTTCTATTCAAAATCATAATTTAACTAATCTTAATCTATGGAATAACACAAAATTAGAATCTCTAAATTTAACTAATAATAAATTAACATCTTTAAATTTATCTAATAATAATTTACTTAATAATATAGATGTAAAAAATAATAATATTAATGATTTAAGATTAAATCCTGAAAATCTAGTAACTATTGATGCTTCTAATAACAATTTAAATTCGCTTGATTTAACAAGAGCAGCAAAATTATCTATGGTAGTATTAAATAATAATAAGTTAAATTCATTAGATGTTAGTGCTTCTTCTAAAATTGGTAAGCTACATGTTCATAATAATAATTTAACTAGTTTAATTATTAATAATATAAATAACCTTGTTTATGATTGTAGTATGATAAATTATGAAAACAATAAATTAATAGAAGTTAAAAATACTAGATGTTTATCAAAAAATCAAAATATAGATATAGAAGTATTAAAAAATAAAAAGGTAAATATACCTATAAAATATGCAGAATATAGAAATAATTATTATTATGGAGAACTATCTGAAAATAATGAAATATTTCAAAAATTACAAGGAATACAAAATTATAAATTTAAAAAACTTGGTACATATAATATAGATTTTAACTTGTATTATAAAATTTATGGTACTTCAGTAAATCATCCAAATGGAAAAGGTGGAACTGTTAATGTAACAGTAAAAGCTGGAGAAGAAGATAGCTATAATCCAATAGTTAATAAATTAGTAGTTAAGGAAGGTTATCCAGCTAATTTTACAGAAGAAACTTATAAAAATGCTATTACTAATTTACCAGCTAATATTAAAAAATTCTCAGTTAATGTTAATCAATTAAATACATCAACTCCTGGAATACAAAATATAGTAGCAACTTTGACATTTAATGATGATACAGAAAAAGAAGTTCTTATACCAGTTGAAGTAGAAGAATTAACTAAAGATAATTATATTCCTACAATAAAAAATGTTAGTGTTCAAAGAACTGCTAATATAACAGATGAAGAATATAAAAAAATGATAACTAATTTACCAAATAATATCCAAAGAGTAGATATAGTTCAAAGAGCGGATACTAATACAGTTGGAACACAAGAAGCTATACTTAATGTAGTACTTAGAAATGGACAAATAAAAGAGGTTAAAATACCAATAAAAGTAAGTGCTATAATGGCTGAAACATTTGAACCTATGTATAAAGATGGTATTAATTATATTGGTAATTATTATACTATTCGTCATTATAATATAGCTAATTTACCAATTGGAGCAAATTACAAGATTTTAAATGCTGATAATACAGAAATGAGTTATAATGATTTACAGCAAATAATTTCTACTAAAGGTTTAAAAAATCTAAAGATAAGAATAATATTTCCAGATCATAGTTCAAAAGATTATATAATGCCAGTAAAAATATATGAGAAAAAAGAAGTTATTCAAGAATATGCTACATTTACTCCTAAAAATGAAGAGCATTTAGAATCAAACAATAATAAAATAGATATAAGAGTAAATCAAAATCCTCATTTAAATAATTATTGTAATCATGAAACATATACATGTTATGAATATAGAGTTAAACAAACATATTATCAAGCTACTAATATAGATGGAGATATATCTGGACCTAAGGGAGGTTTATGGTTTGATAAGAATTTTGCTTCTTCAAAAGCAATGATAAACCCTAGTAGATTTAATCCAGGAGCATCAGTGATACCACAAAAACCTTGGGATCCTAGTTATGAAAATCCTAATTGGGCTAAAGGTGAAGAAAAGAGAGTTGTAGAAATTACAAGCGATTATAATGGTGTTAAAACTAAAGTTCAAACGATTACGATTTTAAGAGATACAGATGGTGATGGAATACCTGATGTTGATGATGACGATGATGATAATGATGGAATAAGTGATGCTCAAGAACTAGTAGATGGAACAGATTCAAAAGATAAAAATGATTTTAAAGTAACAAAAATTTGTTATAAGGTTAAAGGGTAAAAAAATAGAAAATACTTTAATTTTTCTATTTTTTTTATTATAATAACGTTATTTAAAGGGGGATTTTATGAAAAGTTTAGAAACTTTAATGAAAAAGTATGGTATATCTAAAGATTTTTTATATTTTTTTACAGAAGAAAATTTAATTAATTTGGATTTAGCAGAAGCAGAAAAAATTTTAAATTATTTAATAAGTAATAATGTATCACCTAAAACAATAGAAAAGTGTCATAGTATAGTATTAGGTAATTCTGTAGATGTAAAAAGAAATTATGAATATCTTAATTTAGTAGGTTTTAATAAATCAAAAATAAATAATTGTATACATATATTAATAGAAGAACCTAGAGATTTAATTAATACTTTAAATTATTTAAGAGAAAATTATGATGATTGTTTAATAAATAAGAAATTATCAATACTTTCAAAAAGTCTTAATTATATTAAAGCTAGAGAAAAACAATTAAAAAAATATGATTTAACTCAAGATCAAATTTTAAGTATTATTATAGAAAGTAATCAAGGTGTTGACTATGAAAAAATATTTAATATTTGTAAAATGCATAATATAAAAGTAAATTCTAAAATGTTTAAATATACTCCTTATAATTTGAAAGAAAAAATAGAATTAGCAGAATCACTAAATGTTCCTTTTTCAAATTATATGTTATTTACTAGTAGTGATAATATAATAGAAATTATTAATTATGTTAAAAAGAATAATTTAGAATTAAGTGAAACTATGTATACTAAGACTCCAAGCGATTTAGAACATATTTTTAAATTGTTAAAAAATAATAAAATTAATTATAATGCAACTATTTTTACTAAAAATTTAGATGAATTAGAACAAATGATAGAAATATGTAATAAATATCAAGTCTCTGATATTCCTAGTTCAATATTTTTAAGAAAAGTAGATGAAGTTGATGAAATATTGAAAATAGCAAAATTAAATAATATTGAAATAAAAGCTAGTATTTTTCATTTAAATAAAGAAAGTTTAATTGATTTAATAGATTTTTGTAAACAAGAAAACATTTCTTTAACATCTGATATATTTTATTCTAATATAGAGAACATTAAAGAAATAAAAAAAATATGTAAAGAAAATAATCTTGAATTTAAGAAATATTATTTAAGAAAGAATCCTAAAGATTTTGAGCAATTACTAGAAAATTTAAAAATTTATAATTTAAAACCTATGGCATCTATGTTTAATAAAAGTAATAAAGAAGTAATAGAAATAATAGAGTTCTTGAATAATAAAAATATAGAAGTTAAAGATGCTTATTTTGAAAAGAAAGTAAATGTTTTAAAATCTATAGTAGAAATCACAGAACAAGAGAATATTCCTTTATCATCTTCTGTTATGTCTAAATCTATAGAAGATATTAATGAAATATTAGATATTGCTAAAAAACATAATTTAACTTTGAATTCTACGATATTTGAAAAAAAACCAAAAGAATTAATAGAATTAATAGATTTTTGTAAACAAGAAAAAGTAGAGATATATTCTACTATGTATTTGAAAAATAATAATACTATAAAAGAAATAGTAGATATATTAAAAGAAAATGATATAGAAATAACATCTCTTATGTATAGTAAAAATGTAGAATATTTAAGAGAAAGAATAGATGTATGTAAACAACATAATTTAAAATTAAATAATGAATTATTTAGAGTGGATAGTAATAATTTACAAGAAAATATAGATTATATAAAAGAAAATTATAGTGAAGAGTATATTACATCAGCTACAGTTACTAAAAATCCTAAAAGAGTAAAAGAAGTATTTAATTATATGGAAAGTAAAGAATTATTAAGATATTTGACTAATGCACCTTTTATATTTACTTTAGATATAAAGAAATTAAAAGAAAGAGTAGATTACTTAATAGATAATAATTTAGATATAGTAGAACAAAATGAATTTAATAATATTTTAACTATGACTACTAGAAACTTTAATAGTTTAAAAAATAAAAAGGTATCACAATTAGTATGATATCTTTTTATTTTAATTCACTATATATTTTTTTATCAAAATTATGTTGTTTATCATCTTTTTTTAGTAACTCTTCAGTAGTTAAAAATAAATAATTTTTGAATATTCTTGGTATTGGAACAATTGGATCATCCCAAGTTAAATCTACATGATACCAAGTATCATTAATTTTTACTGCATTCCATGTATGTTCTTTAGATGTAACTTTAAAATTAGGTATTTTATAATAATCTAAAAGTAATGCTAGAGCATCAGTATAACCTCCACATAAAGCTTTACCTTGGATAAGAGATCCATAAGCAGTATTGACTTTATATGGTGAATTTTCTTTTTCATCATAAGCAGTATTTTTGATTATATAATCATGTAATAATGTAACTATTTTTCTAGGATCTTTTTCACCTTTGATAACTTCTTTATCTATTTTTTCTATTTCTTGATTAAGTCTATATATTTCACTTTGAGTGTAAGCTTTTTTAGATGTTAAAGTAACATTGGCAAGTAAGTTAGAAGAAGTTTTTATTTCAGTAAAACTATTATATGGATGAACAAATGAATTTAAAGCAGATAAAGTATATTGATCTTTAGATAATTGATCTAAATCTTTTAAACAATTTGTATAACTATTATCACATGTAAAATTAAATGTTTCCATTCCACTATTTATAAAAGTATAATATATATTAATTAAATCTTGTTTGTTTTTAGGAACTAAGTTATTAGTAGTATTTACATAATTATATTTAGTGTTTTTAGCATATTTATTATTTAATATTTCACTATTAGCACTATTAGTAAACTTATTAATGTATTTAATAATAGTAAATTTATTTAAAATAATCATAGTAGCAAATATCGATAATATACCTACAATTACAAGTAGTTTTTGTATAAATTTTAATAATTTAATCATATCTAACCTCAATTTTAATTATATCATAGCTATGTTATAATTTATCTATGCAAAAAGAAATAATAAAAGAAAAAATGTATAGTTTAACTATTAAAAAATCAAAGTTTTATGGTTTTATTTATCCTATTAAAAATATTGATAATGTAGAAAATATAATAGATGAATTAAAACATAAGTATAAAAAAGCAACTCATTATATATATGTTTATAAAACAGATATGAAAACAAAAGTAAATAATGATAAAGAAATAATTGGAGCAGGTGGGGATACAACATTATCTCTTATGGATAAGAATAATATAAATAATTATTTAATAGTTATAATTAGATATTTTGGAGGTATTAAATTAGGTATAGGTCCTCTTATTAGAACATATAACAATATAGTTAAAGAATTAATAAAAGATAATATAAAAACTTCGGATTAAATTTTTCCGAAGTTTTAATTAATTATTTACTCTATGATGAACTAAAGGTGAATTTTCATCTAATTTTTCAAAAGTGTAATTATTTTCTTTAGCCCATTTTATAATAGCTCTTAAAGCATCAACTGTAATTTGTTTTATATCATGGAACAATACTACATTATGTCTTTGCTTAGATAAATTTCTTGTAACATTGTTGTAAACTTGATTAGAAGTTTTAGCTTCACCTGCATCCCCAGAAGAAAGATTCCAATCACAATATAAATAATTGTTATTATTAACATATTGAACTATTTTTGTCATTATTCCTCTAGAATAATGTCTTGAAATAGTATTAGATGTACCACCTGGGAATCTAATTAATCTAGATCTTTTATTAGTTATTCTATATATTCTTTCTTCTACTTTTTTAAGATCACTTAAATAATTTTCAAAACTACTATAAACAGTAGAGTAGTTATGTGTACAAGTATGCATATGAATATTATGTCCTTCATCAAATGCTCTTTTTATCATTGAATCAGGTCCATTACAAGTAATAAAGAACGCTGCTTTAACATTCTCTTCTTTTAAGATGTCTAATACTTTAGGTGTATGAACACTATCAGGACCATCATCAAAAGTTAAATATATAACTCCCTTTTTAAGATTAGGATTACTTATTGGAACTTTTGAAACTACAACGGTTCTTTTTACACTTGCTTCGTTACCAGCTTTATCTTTCACAGTATAAGTAATTTCGTATTCTCCTTCTTTTGAAGTATCTACTTCTCCTTTAGTTTTTACATCATTTACTGTTAAATCATCGCTGTTATCTTCAACTTTAACACCAGGATCTTGATATTTTTCACCAACTAATACATTTATCCTATTACTTCCTACCAAAGTTAGTTTAGGAGCTTCTTTATCCTCTTTATTTATATCTATAACTTTAGTAACTCTATAATTATTATCATATGTATAGTAAATAACTTTATCTTCTAATACTTCTTTTTTGATTTCTTTCTTTATTTCTTTATCATTAGAATCTTTAAATATAATTTTATCTTCTTTAAAAGTTTTACCTTTAAAAGTTAATTTTTGATTATAGCTTACTTCTATAACTCCTAATTTTTTATCAGTTACTTCAACATTTCTTTCTTTTTTTATTGTAAAAAATAAAAAATTAGTCGAATAAGTAATTTTATATTTACCAGTTTTTGTTGTATCTAGGTTACTACTTGAATAACTTACTTTTTTATTGTTAATCTTAGCACCTAAATCATAATAATCTTTCTTCATTTCTATAATTTCTTTATCTTTACCAATTAATTCTATTTTAGGAATTAATAGATAAATAGAAAGAATAGATACTAATAATAGAAAAATTATTAAGACAATAATTTCAATTTTTCTATTTTGCATTTTACCTCCTTATATACCATATATTATTATAGAATAATTTTAATAATTATGTTAATAT
>CAJPPJ010000035.1 GCA_905372515.1 uncultured Eubacteriales bacterium | reverse complement strand
ATTATATAAATGAATATATAAAAAATTATGGAAATAAAGAATTTTTAAAGCTTTGTTTAGATTATGGTATTTTTTTACCTAAAAATTTAATAGTTAATTCTATAGAAGATTTTAAAGATAAGAATAAAATAGATAAGATAATAAAAGAAAGTATTTATAAAAGGATAATTGGAGAAGAGTTCATATATAATTCTTTTAATTATAAAGAATTAGAAAAAAATGAAAACTTTATACATGATTATCCAGATATTTTTGTAAATTTTAAAATGTTAAATAAAAATGATAACAATTATTTAAAATCTCTTTGTTATGAGGGAATATTAACATCAGAACATATAAAAAAATATCCAATTTTAAAAGAAATATTAAAAGATAAAAAATTAGAAGTATTTTTTAGAGCTAATAAAGATAGTTATCATTTGATACAAAAAATAGGAAATTTGAAATTTTTAGAATTAAGTAAAAACTATGGAAGATATTTAGAAGCTATATCTGAAGATGATATTGAAAAGATAAATAAAGATGATAATATAGATAAAAATATTCAAAAGATTATTATTGAAAAATGCTTAATTGGTAAATTTTATTATAATGAAGAAGCTCCTTTGTTCTTAAAAGAACAAAGTCCTAGACTTTTTTTAGATGAAGATGCACCAAAAAAATTAAAAGAATATTTTTATTCTAATGAAAAATATTTAGATTTTGAAATTTTAAAAGAAAATTATAAAGAGTGGAAAAAATATTTAGATAATGAAAAGATAAAATTAGCACTTATTAAAAATCCTGGAATAAATAATATAATGTTAAAGTATTTCGAAGAATTTGGATTAGAAAAAGCTATAAAATTAGGTCTTAAAAATCCTAAAGTAGTTATGTCTATGATAAATAATGCTGATATTTATGATATGAAAATTTGGTATGAAAAAACAGGAGAAACTTTTATACCAAATAGAACAGTTATGAAAGAATTTCCTAAAAAAGATATTGATAAATTTTTATTATCTGGTAAATCTTGGTCAATTTTAATGAGATTAGAGTCTTATTCTACTAGTCCAGAAAAGATAAAATCATTGATAAAAGCATCTTATTTATTTGGAGTTTTTGATCAAGATAAAACTGGATTTGATAATTTATATCATATACTTACTAATATTCCTAAAAAAATATCTATAGATTATGAAAGTATATTAGAAGAAGTAAAAAAATCTATAAATAATGAAAATCGTAAAGTACTAGAAGATAGTTTAAAAGAAGAAAATATAGAAGTTAATAACGATAACTTATTTGATTATTTTTATAAATATGATGAAAAATCTAAAAATTATAAACTTAATATAAATACTGATTATTGTCCTAAAACATCTAAAATTTTTAGAAATATTTTAGAAAAATATGATGAATTACCAATTTTAACACCAGATAAATTAGAAAGAATATTTAAAGATTTTGATTATACTAGTAATAAAAAATTTAGACAATTCTTTTTAAAAAATCTTGATTCTATACTTACTAATCATGATTATATTGAATTACTTAGCAAAGTTTTAATAAATTATTCAGAAATAGAGAAAGCAAATAGTAATAGAAAATTAACTTTAAATAGTACGTATTCTTATATATCAAGTGATAGATATAAAAATATTAATCCTGGTAATGAAAAATTAGCAAAAATATCTTTAATAGCAGGTTATCAAGATAAAGAATTTGAAATACTTCAACAAATATATAATGTTGGAAGAAAAAGAACTTTTAGTAGTATTCCTAGAATCGAAAATAATAAAGATAATTATCACTATGAAATATTAAGATTAGATGATCCACTTGCTTTAGGAATAGGTATTCTTAATAATTGTTGTCAAAAATTAGGAGATTTAGCAGAAGCTTGTATGGAACACAGTATGGTTGATAATAATGGTCGAATTTTTGTTGTTAAAGATAAAACTGGTAATTTAGTAGCACAAAGTTGGGTATGGAGGAATAAAGATACTTTATGTTTTGATAATATAGAAATGCCTGCAAATGCTATAAAAAGAAACTTAGAAAGTAGTGATAAAAAAGATTTAGCTAAAGAAGTTTTTGAAGTATATCAACAAGCAGCAAAAGAGTTAATGAAAATAGACGAAGAAACATATAAAGAATTATTAATATCTAAAAAGATAACTAAAGAAGAATACGATGGTTTAAGACTAAAAAAAATAACTGTAGGTCAGGGACATAACGATATAGATGGGTTTTTAAAAAATAACTTAGAATTAATTGATGAAAAGTCTATAATTAGACCAATAGAATACGATCCTCTTATAGTAGACAAAAATTTATATGTAAAAGATTCTGATATTCAATATGTCTTAGAAGATACTAAAGAAGATAGTAATTATAATGGGGACAACTTATATCTTTATAATGATAAATATATAGAATATACAGATAGTAATTTTACAGATTTTAATACATATCAAGAATTAGAAAAAATAACTAAAAATATTAATTATAAAAATACTGATAATGATCACTTTATTACTGATTTAGCTTATAAACATAATTTGAATCCTAAAACTACTAGAATAGTAATGAATCCAAATTTTGCAATTCTTTATGATAGTGATGAAGAAAGAATAAGGATAGCAGATTTATTATTTAATACAAAAATAGTAAATAAAGAACAAGTTATAGATATAGAAGATAGTGTGAAATTACAAATAAATTTAGCATTAAAACAAATTTCTAAAGATAAAAAAATTGAATTATTAGATATAGGTGAAAAACAAAAAGATATGTATGAAGAATCAATAGCTTTAAATACAAATGGTAAAACAAAGTAACTATTGTTTAATAATATAAAATTTTATATACTTAAAATAAGGAGGGAAAGAAAATGAGTGATTATTATACAAACACTACAGAAATATCTGAAGAAGCACTTGGTGGTATTTTTGCTGCATTAGCTGGAGTATTTTTATTTATAATATTAATTGGATTAATATTCTGGATAATTAATGTAATATTTCAATGGAAAGTATTTGAAAAAGCAGGAAAACCTGGATGGGCAGCTTTAATTCCAATTTATAATATAGTTGTAATGTTTGATATAGCTGGCTTACCATTATGGAATGTATTATTGTTATTAGTACCAATTTTAAACATTTATATTATGGTAAAAGCAAATATCAATCTTTCTAAAAATTTTGGAAAACCTGGTGCATTTGCTTTAGGTTTAATATTCTTACCAATTGTTTTCTGGGGAATACTAGCATTCGACAATTCAACTTATAATCAAGTAATTACACCGGAAAATAGTGATTTTGCTTAAAATAAAAAAGATAGAAATTTCTATCTTTTTTATTTTTAAATTATGTTATAATTTTAATATATGAAAAAAAGAATAATAAGTTTATTGTTAGTATTAGGAACTATGTTGATTACTGCTTCTTTTTTGTTTAACAACACTAATAAAGTTAAGTTAAAGAAAGTAAAGACAAGTAATAATTATGAATTTTTAATTAGTGAAAAATATGAAAAACATGATAAAAATAAAGTTAATCCTTTATCTGATATGGTTTATTTAGATAAAGAAAACTTTAAGATTATTACAGTTTTTGTAGACAATAAAAATACTTATAAAAATGATTTTAATTTTTATAAAACTTATAAACTTCAAGATAATTCAAAAGATAAGGAAAATTTAGTAGTAACTGAAGATAAAAACTCTTATACTTTTACATTTACTAAAAATAAAGAAACATATTATATGAAGTGTTTTTTGTTTGAAGATAGTGATAGCTTTATGGAAGTTTTAATGTGGACCTATAACAAAGAAGATTTAAAAGAGTTTGATAAAATTATAGAAAGTAGGAGAAAAGTATGAAAATTTTAAATAAAATATTAGCTTTTATATTTATAGTAGCACTTGTATTATTAAGTAATTTATATGTATTTAAAGTAGTAAACAATACTGAAAATATTAAAAAGAATGTAGAAAAAATAGAATATGCTAAAAATAATAAAAACTTTGTTTATGAATTTTTTAAAGAATTAGGTGAATATGAAGTAATTAATATAGATAAAAAAATAGATGAATTTATTATAGATGCTGTTAATGGAAAAGATGCTATTATAGATAGAGAATACTTAAAAGATAAATTAAAATTAGATAAAGTAGATAAGCATTTTTATGAAAAAACAGAAGTAGAAGAAAAAATAATTAAACAAGTAAAAAGATATAAAGTTGCTATGTTTAAAGTAATAGACAAAGTTGCCTTAAAAGAGATTGTTATAGCTATAATAGTAGTACTTATATTAATGTTTGTTATGTTTATGATTATAAATAGATCAGTATCTAAAACATTTACTAATATAGCAATAGTTTTCTTTATTTGCTTTATCTTAAATTTAATAGTTACATTTATACCATCATTTATCTCTTTTGTGGGTAATATATGGGCAAGTTACTTAAATAACTTATTTATAATGTATGTAGAATATATGAAAGAATTAACATTATATATTTTAATATCTTTAATATTCATTATGATTTTATTAGTTGTATTATACTTTATTAACTTATATAAAATTAAGAAAAAAGGAATAGTTACAGAAGATAATTTTTTAGATAAATATGAAGAAAAATTACCACTAGAAAAAGAAGAAATTAAAGAAGATGTAGTAGAAGAAAAACCTAAAGTAAAGAAGTCTAAGGAGAAAAAATGAAACCAGAATACTATGTAGTAATTTTAATATTGATAATTATTTTATTTACTTTATTAAAGATAAACAAATCAGATTTTAGCTTAAATATGAATAAACTTTTAGAATATTTAGGAGGAAAAGATAATATTATAGATACTAGTTATAATATGTCTAGATTTATAGTTACATTAAAAGATATATCTATAGTAAATAAAGAAGGAATACAAAAGTTGGGTGCTAAAGGGATAGTAGAAATAGATAATAAGTTAAAGATAGTTTTAGGTAGAGATTCAAAAGAGTTAAAAAAATTTATAGATGATATAAAATGAAAATAATTATAAGTTTAATACCAGTACTATTACTTACTTATTATATTTATAAAAAAGATAAACATAAAGAATCTTTATATATGATAGTTTTTCTAATACTAGGAGGAATATTTAGTGCAATATTTTCATATGCATTAAGTGAATTTACTAAATCTATAGTAGTTGATAATTTGGTATTTAAAAACATTGTTTTTATAGGATTTAAAGAAGAGTTTATTAAGTTTATAGTACTTATTTTAATATGTTTTAATGCTTTAGAATTTGATGAAATATATGACTCTATTGTTTATTCTACATTTTTATCTCTAGGATTTATTTTTATTGAAAATATAATATATATAAATAGTTTAAATATTAATCTAATAGATATTATACTTAGATCTATTATGTCTTGTGGTGTTCATTTTGCATTAGGAGTTACTATGGGATATTTTATTGGATATGCAAAAGATAGCCAAATAAAAGGAAAATATTTAACTTCAGTTACTAATATATTTTTAGCTTTTTTATTACCTAGTATTTTACATGGAATATATGATTTACTTATTTCTTTAAGTATAAAAAATCTTAATATTAGCTTTTTTGTGCCATTTTATGTGATGATATTATTTATAATTGCTTATTTTATGTTCAATAAATATCTTATTCTTAGAAACAATAGTTTTGTATCATTTATTAACTAGTAGTATAATTTTAATTAGGTGATTTAATGAAAAAAAAGATATTAATTATAAGTTTAGTAATGATGTCTATTATGGCAATTATTAGTGTTTATTATTTTATTTTTTATAAAGAAAAAAGTAATTATAGAAAACTTAATTTAGATGGCATAGATAATTTAATGTTTGTTGCTCATCCTGATGATGAAATGTTATGGGGTGGTAGAGAACTTATTAAAAATAAATATCTTGTAGTTTGTATTACTTGTGGAAGTAATAAAGTTAGAGTACAAGAATTTAAAAAAGTAATGAAAGAAGTTAATGATAAATATTTAATGTTAGGTTATCCTGATAAAATTATGAATATGCGAAGTAATTGGAAAAATGAATATGAGTCCATAAGAAAAGATGTAGAAAAAATCTATAGACTTAAAAATTGGAAAAAAGTAGTAGTTCATAATCCTATGGGAGAATATGGTCATATGCATCATAGAATGACTAGTAAAATAGTTACAGATGTAGTAGATCATAATAAATTATATTACTTTAATATGTATAAGAGAAAATCTATTATAGATTATAAAAATCCTATGCCAAAAGAAGATTTAGAAGAAAAGAAAAGAATATTATCTATTTATAAATCTCAAGGATTTATAAAGAAGATGTTTTATCATATGATAGCTTTTGAAAAGTTAATTCCTTATGAAGATTGGATGAAATATGAGCAATTTAAACAAAAGAGATAAGTTTAATATAGCTATAATTATTATAGCTTTTTTAATCTTTACATTAATAATAACTAAATTTACTAATTACTATGGATCTTTACTTGATTGGGAAGCTCAACATATAGCTATACCTAATACTCTTAGAACACTTTTTTATCAAAATTTTAATATTTTACCTGATTTTATTTTAAATATAGGAGCAGGTCAAAATGTTTATTATTTATCATATTATGGATTATTAAATCCTTATATTCTTATTTCTTACTGTTTTCCTTTTATAAAAATGGTAGATTTTATATCTATAATAGGAATATTAATACCAATAATTTCAAGTATATTATTATATATTTGGTTAAGAAAAAGAAATGATGAAAGAGTAAGCTTAATATCTAGTATTTTATTTATTTTTTCTACATCTTTATCTTTTCATTCACATAGACATATTATGTTTATTAATTATATGCCTTTTTTAGTATTAGCTTTATTTGGTATAGATGATAAATATGAAAAAAACAAAAGTTCTCTATTGATAATTTCTTTATGTTTGATAGCATTATCTAGTTTTTATTATTCTATTTCAGCTTATTTAGTATTAATAATTTATTATATTTTTAAG
>CAJPPJ010000034.1 GCA_905372515.1 uncultured Eubacteriales bacterium | reverse complement strand
TTATAAAGAAAAAATAAATTTTATGAAGATATCTTAGAGAAAATATAAAATATCAACTTTTACATCTAATTTTAAACATATTATATTATGAAGCGAAAGGAGGAAAAATGTTAAATCAAGTCGTTTTAGTTGGAAGATTAGTAAAAGATATAGATATTTTAAATACCAAAGAAGGTAAAGCTTTTTCAAATATAGTACTTGCGATTCCTAGATCTTTTAAAAATAGTGAAGGAGAGTATGAAACTGATTTTGTTAGATGTACTTTATGGGATAAGCTAGCAACTAATGCAAAAGAATTTTGTGGTAAAGGACAAATTTTAGGTATTAAAGGTAAGCTTCAAACTAATAAAGTAGATGATAAATATTATATAGAAGTAATAGCAGAAAAAGTTTCATATTTAAGTAGTAAAAAACAATAAAATAAAACCCCAAACATATAAATAACCCTATAATATTAAAGACTTAAAAGTCTTTTTCTTTTTATATAATTTTGTGATATACTTTTTATAGTAAAAGAGGATTGGGGTATATGGAAGTACTTAAAATTATAGATAAAAAAAGATTAGGAGAAGAACTAACAAAAGAAGAAATAGAATTTATTTTTAATTCTTATTTAAAAAAGTTAATACCAGATTATCAAATGGCTAGTATGTTAATGGCGATTGCAATAAATGGTATGACTGATGAAGAAACTGTAAACTTGACAGATGTCTTTATTAATAGTGGAGAAACATTAGATTTATCTAAATATGGTGGAATGGTTGTAGACAAACATTCTACAGGTGGAGTAGGAGATAAAGTTACTTTCATTATAGTTCCAGTATTAGCAAGTTGTGGTCTTAAAGTTTGTAAAATGTCAGGTAGAGGTTTAGGTATAACAGGTGGTACTATAGATAAGTTAGAAAGTATCAAAGGAATAAAGACTTCTTTAACTAACGAAGAAATAATCGACTGTTTAGATAATGTTGGTATGGTAATATGTTCACAATCTGAAAATTTAGCACCTATGGATAAAGTGATTTACGCTTTAAGAGATGTAACAGCAACAGTATCGAGTTTACCTTTAATAGCAGCAAGTATAATGTCAAAAAAGATAGCAGCAGGAAGTGATAAAATATTTATTGATTTAAAGGTAGGTAAAGGTGCTTTAGTTAAAACTATTCAAGAAGCAGAAGGTCTTAGTGAATTATTTACAATTATTGCTAAACATTATAATAAAGAAGTTTATGTAGAATTTAGTAATATGAATAGACCTCTTGGTTCAGCAGTAGGTAACGGTATTGAAATTTTAGAAGCTTTAGATATTTTACAAGGTAAAGAAAAAAATAATTTAACTAAGTTATGTACTAAAATAATTATAAAAATGCTTATGAGTGGTAAAAATTTAACAAAAGAAGAAGCAGAGAAAGAAGCTGCTGAGGCATTTGCTTCTAAAAAAGCATATAATAAATTTTTGGAATTTGTTAAATACCAAGGTGGAGATATTTCTTCTATAGAGATATCAAATAAGAGAAGAATAGTAAAAGCTAATAAATCTGGTATTATTAAAACAATAGATGCAGAAAAAATTGGAACTTTAGTTAAAAATATGGGTGGTGGAAGAACTAAAAAAGAAGACGAAATAGATAGAAGCGTTGGAATTTATTTCTTTAAATTCACTGGTCAAGAAGTAAAATTAGGAGAAGATCTATGTACACTATTTATTGGTGAAAAAGATGTAACTGATGAAGAAGTTTTAGATTGTTATGTAATAGAAGATAATGTTAGTAATTAATGTTATCTTTTATTTTTTGTATAAATAAGTTATAAAGTAAAAAAGATTTGCTATAAGATTAATGCATAGTAAATCTTTTTTTGATATAATTTACTTATGAAAAAGATATTTATTATTAGTATATTTTTATTTTAGATTTTATATCTAAATTATTAATAGTTAATTTTTTGAAAGTAGATTTATTTTTAATTCCTAATTTTTTATATTTAACTTTTGTTACTAATACTGGTACATTTTGGGGACTATTTAGTAATATTAATATATTTTTTATGATTTTAAGTATAATTGTACTTAGTCTTTTAATATATATAATAACTGTTAAAACTACTTTAAATAAGCTTAATACTATTCTTTATTCACTTGTAATATCTGGAATAATTGGTAATTTAATAGATAGAATTATTAGAGGATACGTAGTAGATTTTATTGGAATAAAAATATTTAATTATAACTTTCCAATTTTTAATTTTGCAGACATTTATATAGTAATAGGAGTATTACTATTTATACTTATAGGAGAAAAATATGAGACTAGATGAATATATAAAAACAAAATATGATATGAGTCGTTCTAAAGCACAAAAATTAAATGATGATAATTTAATTTTAGTTAATGGTGAACATAAAAATAATAGTTATATAGTAGAAGATAAAGATGTTATAGAACTTATTGAAAATAAAGAGTATGTACCTTCTAAATTTAAAGGAGAAAATATACCATTAGATATAGTATATGAAGATGAAGATATAGTTATAATAAATAAAGCAAGTGGTATGGTTGTTCATCCTGCTAGTGGTAATTATGAAAATACTTTAGTTAATGCATTGATATACAGATATAATTTAGATGATACAAATGTTAGAAGTGGAATAGTTCATAGAATAGATAAAGATACTAGTGGACTTGTTATAGTTGCAAAAAACGATAAAACTTTAGAATTACTTACAGAGATGTTTAAAAATAAACAAATTAAAAAAACATATTTAGCAATAGTAGATGGAGTAATAAATAATAAAAGTGGAACGATAAATGCTCCAATAACAAGAGATGTTAAAGATAGAAAAAAAATGATGGTAGGAAAAGATGGAAAAAATTCTATTACACATTTTTATGTATTAAAAACATTTAAAAATAATACATATTTATCTCTTAATCTTGAAACTGGAAGAACTCATCAAATAAGAGTACATATGGCTTATATTGGGCATCCTATTACTAATGATAAAGTTTATGGAAAAGAAAATACATCTTTTGGACAATATTTACATGCTTCTAAATTAGAATTTATTCATCCTATTACTAAAAAAGAGATAAAGGTAGAAGCAGAACTTCCAGAAGAATTTCAAGAAAAATTAAAAGAATTAGAAGGAGAAGAAATATGAAAGAAGAATTAATGAAATTAGTTCATTACTTTGTAATAAATCAAAATTATGAAGCTATTAATATTAAAGGTATAAAAGATGAAATATGGTTGCAAAACTTTAAAAAAACATTTAAAGTTATTAAAATAGTTGATAAAGAAATAAAGACTAAAGAAGAATTAGATAAAGATATAGCTAAAACACTTATTCTTTCTAAAAAGATTAAGAGAAGAACATTTTCTTTTTCATTACCAATTCAAATTATATATTTAAATATAGATAAAAATATAGAATTACCAAGTATTAACAATTTATCTATTGTCGATACAAAAGAAAAATTAAATATGTTTTATCCTGATCTAGTAGATAAAACTAATTTTAGTGAAACAGGAGTTAAATTAATTAATAGAATTACATATGATTTAAATGTACATAGTAAAGAAGTAGCTAAAGAATATAACAATACTTTTAAAAAAGATACTCCATATTTTACTTATTTTTTAATATTATTAAATGTTTTAGTATATTTATTTTCATTGTTGGATAATTCTTTAATTAATTATTTTTTTGCATCAAAAATACCTATAGTAAATTTAGGTCAATATTATAGATTAGTTACTTATGCTTTCTTTCATTCACCAACTGATATTTTTCATTTATTATTTAATATGATGACCTTATATTGGATAGGACCTATAGTAGAAAAATACTTTGGTAAAATTAAGTTTATTTTTATTTACTTTTTATCTGCTATATCGGGAGCATTACTTACTATTGGATTAAATATGAATTTGAGATTTGCTACAGTAGGAGCATCCAGTGCAATATTTGGTTTACTTGGAGCAATAATATTCTTTGCATACAATTATAAAGATAGAATTACTGCTAGCTTATTAAAACAAATGACAGTAATAGTAATAATTAACTTAATATTTGGATTTTTTCAGCCTAATGTAGATAACTTTGGACATTTAGGAGGATTACTTGGAGGAATAGTAACTGCTATGTTACTTGGTACTAATAAAAAGAGAAATATTATTGAAATGTTATCTTCTTTAATTGTGTTTATAGGACTTTATTTAATTCTTATATATTTAAGTTTATTTATGGTAAAATAGAATAATAGAGGTATAGTATGGATAATGATAGTTTTCAAAAAACAAATGTTTATAGTATAGAAACTATAAAAAGAGAAGAAGTTATTATTACTTTAAAAGAAGTTTATGATGCTTTAAAAGAAAGAGGATATAAACCTATTAATCAATTAGTAGGATATCTTATGAGTGGAGATTTAGCATATATATCTTCTTATAAAGATGCTAGGAAGAAAATAGCAGTAATATCTAGAGAAGATATAATAGAAACTCTTTTAAAAAAGGAACTTGAAAAGTGAGATTTTTAGGTTTAGATTTAGGTACAAAAACATTAGGAGTTGCAATTTCAAGAAGTGGAATAATTGTAAATAAACTAAATACTATAAAACATGATAATAATTTAAAATTTTTAGTAAAAGAAGTAAAAGCTTTATGTGATGAAGAAAATATTGATATTGTAGTTCTTGGATATCCTAAAAACATGAATAATACAATAGGAGAAAAAGCTTTATACATAGAAAAATTTAAAAAATTATTAGAATCTAGTGGTATAAAAGTAGAGTTACAAGATGAAAGACTTTCCACTGTTAGTGCAGAGAAAATGCTTATTAACTTTGATGTATCTAGACAAAAGAGAAAAGAAATAATCGATAGTGTAGCAGCAACTATAATACTAGAAGATTATTTAAAAAGGAGAACTAATGGATAAAGAAGAAAAATTTAAAGTTTTAACTGATGATGGTAAAGAAATAGAATGTGATGTATTACTTACTTTTGATTTAGAAGAAACTAATAAACATTATGTAGTTTATACTGATAATACTGTTGATAGTGAAGGTAATACTAATGTTTATGCATCATGTTATGAAAATGTTGAAGGAAAAGATAATGTTAATAAATTATCTGCTATAGAAACAGAAAAAGAATGGAAAATAATAGATATAATATTAAAGAAGGCGGAAGAACAAGTAAATGGAAACTAGAACAAGATTAAAAGTAAAGAAAAAATCAATTATTTTATTAATATTAGCAATAATAGTAATTGTTGGATTATCATTGGTATTAAAATATTATAATGATTTACAACCAGTTAACAAACAAGAAAAGAAAAATATAGAATTTGTTTTAAAACCTGGAATGACAGCTAAACAAGTAGCAGAAGAGTTAAAAAATAAACAATTAATTAAATCTAGATCATCTTTTATGTTTTATTTAAAAACAAAGAATTTTCGTTTAAAATCAGGTAATTATAATTTGAATAAATCTATGTCTGTTAAAGATATATTAACAAAACTTGCTAGCGGTAAGAATGATGCAGTTGTACTTCTAAAATTTTTAGAAGGTTGGGATATGGATCAAGTTATAAAAGAAATAACTTCTAAAACAAATAATAGAAAAGATGATATTTTAAAATTACTTAAAGATAAAGATTATTTAAAAGAATTAGAAAGAAAGTATGATTTTATTAATTTTGATAAAATAAGTGATAAAGATGTTAGATATTCAATAGAAGGATATTTATTTCCAGATACATATCATTTAGATAGTAAGAATATAACTGTAAAAGAAATATTTAAAATGATGCTTGATAAAATGGAAAAAGAATTAAAAAGTTTAAATATATCTTCATCATCTTTATTACCACATGAAGTTTTAACTATGGCTTCTATAATAGAAAAAGAAGGTAAATCTTACGAAGATAGACAAAAGATGGTAGATTTATTTAATAGAAGAATAGCATCAAATACTAGTTTAGGAAGTGATGTAACATCATATTATGGTTTAGGTATTAAATTAAATGAAAGAGAATTAACTAAAGCAGAATATAATGCTAAAAACAAATATAATACTAGAGTTATAAAAGGATTACCTATAGGTCCTATATGTATGCCTAGTAAGTCTAGTATAAAAGCAGTTCTAAATCCAATAAAACACGATAATTTATACTTTGTTTCAGATAAGTATGGTAAAATATATTTTTCAAAGACACAAGCAGAACAAGATAGAGTAATTGCTAGTCTTAAGAAAGAAGGTAAGTGGTTTATACATGATAATAAATAATGAATTAGAAACATTTATTAAACAAGTAAAAAAAGAAGCTTTAGAGATGGATATTCCTATTATGGAAGATGACACGATAAATTATATAAAAAAATATATCGTTGAAAATAAAGTAAAGAGAATCTTAGAAATAGGAACAGCTGTAGGTTATTCTGGATTGAATTATTTATCACTTGATTATGATATATCTTTAGTTACTATAGAAAGAGATGAAAATAGATATTTAAAAGCTTTACAAAATTTTAAAGAAGCAGGTTTAGAATCTAGAGTTGATATAATTTTTAAAGATGCTTTAGAAGTAGATATTAACGATAAATTTGATTTAATTATTTTAGATGGTGCTAAAGGGCAAAATATTAATTTCTTTAATAAATTTAAAAAGAATTTAGAACCAAATGGTACTATTATTACAGATAATATGTATTTACATGGTTATGTAAATAAAGATGAAGAAGATATTACTAGTCGTAATTTGAGAGCTTTAGTTAGAAAAATTAAAGATTATCATAATTTTTTAGAAGAGAATGAAGAATATGATAGTGAAATATTAAAAATAGGAGATGGAATAGCAGTATCTGTAAAACATAATAATATATAAAATAGAAAGGGATTTATAATGACAAAAGAAGAAGTTAAAAATATATTAATGACACATAATTTTCCTCTTGTTATATTAAATAATCCTTTTTTTATTGATTATTTATTGAATAAATTTAAAGAAGGTTATATTCTTCGTAATGAAAATAATTTCTTTTATTTGAAAAAAAATATTGATTATTATAGAAATACTGGTAAAAGAGCAGCTAGTGAAATTAGATTTAAAACAGGTAAGATAATTGACAGAAATAACTTTATTTATGGAGTTTTTACTGAAGAAATTAATGAAGCTAGAGAAGGTAATTTTGCTAATTTAATAAATCCTAAATGGAAATATAAAGATACTTTAATAGGAAGAATTTCTTTTTATGATACTGAAGGAATTCTTATGCAAAAACAAGAAATTAAAATAGAAAGAGAATTAAATTATCAAAATGATAAATTTGGTATAGAAGCATATAATTCTAAAATGTCAGCATATGATGAATTTTTTGATATTGCATTTTATAATAATTATGGTTTAATAGATGTGCATCCTTTGTTTTCAAGATATTCAAAAACATACTTTTATAAAAGGCATCCTCTAGATCCAGATAAACTGATGTATAAAGAATATCTTCATTCAAAATTATTAAAAGAAATGATAGTTAATAATGGAGATAGTTTATATAATTTAAATAATGATTTTATATCTAAACATCAATATGC
>CAJPPJ010000033.1 GCA_905372515.1 uncultured Eubacteriales bacterium | reverse complement strand
ATGACTTCTTTAGAGGAGCATCACATGAATTAAAAACACCTCTAGCAAGTCTTAAAATTATATTAGAAAATATGAAATATAATATTGGAAAATACAAGGACAAAGAAAAATATATAGGAAATTGTATAGATATAGTAAATGAGTTAAATCAAAGTATCTCTCAAATATTATCAATATCATCTTTAGAACATTTAAAAAATGATGAAGAAAATGTAGTAATTAATGAAATCTTAACAAAAGTTATAGATAAATATATCTTATTAGCTAAAGAAAAAAATATAACTATTAATAATAACTTAAAAGCAGAAAAAATATATATTGGTAAACCTGCTTTAAAATTATTGCTATCTAATTTAATAAGTAATGCAGTAAAGTATTCTGATAGAGGAGGAATAATTAATATAGGAATTAAAGATAATTTTCTTTATATAGAAAATTCTTATGAAAAAGTAAAAGACTTAGATATAAATGCTATGTTTGAAGTTAACTTTGATTTAAATAAAGAAAATAGTAATGGATTAGGTTTATATATAGTTAAAAATATTTTAAAAAACTATAATATTGAATATAAAGTTAAAAAAAATAAAATAGGAATTGTGTTTTTTATAAAAATAAAATAAATAGTTTTAAAGCTATTTATTTTTCTTTCTTCAATTACTAATTATTTTTTGTTATAATTAATTAGGAGAAGATATGGGAAGAAAAGCACGTAAAAATATAATTACTGAAAATAAAATAAGAATAATAGGGGCAATACTAAATTTATTTTCTATATGTGGAATTATTTTTCAAGAAGGTAGTTTTGCTGCTGTATCTAAAGCTGGAGCAATATATTTATTTGGAATATATTACATATTTTTTTTAGTGGCTTTATTTCTTTTTTCAGGATATATGCTTATAAAAAATGCTTTACCAAAACTATCTATTATTTTTAATAAAAAAATGATAGGAATATATTTGATTATTATAGCTTTACTTACTCTTGCAAGTTTAAATTTTTATCATAAAGAAACTTTTGAAGTATTTATGAAAAATCATTTACAAATAATAAATAGTTCTATCACTTTAATGTTTAGTAATAAAGTTTATGCTATTAAAACAGGTGGAATGATAGGAGGAGGCTTTTCTTTTCTTTTTGGTATGCTTTTATCAGTAAATGGAGCTAAGATATTTTCATATGTTTTAATATTTATAGGAATATGTGTAATAACAGGATTTTCAATCTTAGACTTTATTAAAAATAATTATAATAAAGTAAAAGAAAGTGATTTATTTAGTAAAAAAGAAGAACATAAAGAAAAAGAAGTAGAAGACAAAGAAGAAAAGAGTAATAAAAATTTTATGTCTTCTATATCTAATTTGTTCCTAAAAGAAGTAGATGAAGAATCTAAACCTGAAGAACAATATATAGTAGATTTAAAAGAATTAGATCAATATAAAACTAAAAATGATTCTAAAGTTATTTTAGAAGACCTACAAAAAACTATGGAATTAGAACAAATAAAAGAAGAAGATTTAATCCCTAATAATAATAGTTCTAAAGAATATGTTTTACCTACATTAGATATTTTAAAACCTACTAAGAATAAACTTAAAGATAGAAATAAAATGGTTCAAAAAGTTAGTTCTATTCTAGTTCAAACACTTTCAGAATATCAAGTAGAAGCTCAAGTGGTAGATGCTCATATAGGACCTTCTTTTACTCAATATGAATTAACTATTAAAACTGGTACAAAATTATCTAAAATACTTTCTTTAGATAAAGAGTTAAGTTTAAGTTTAGGAGTTAAAGATGTCAAAATAGAAGCTCCTATACCTGGTAAAAAGACAGTTGGTATAGAAGTTGCTAATGATGAAACTGATATGGTTGGATTAAGAGAAATATTAGAAAAGACTCCTCTTAATAAAAAAGATAATAAACTTTTAGTAGCACTTGGTAAAAATGTTATGGGGCTTGCTAAATTTTGTGAAATTAATAAAACACCTCACTTGTTAGTAGCTGGATCAACGGGAAGTGGTAAATCAGTTTGTATTAATGGTATTATTATTTCTATTTTGATGCGTGCAAAACCTGATGAAGTTAAACTTATGTTAATAGATCCTAAAAAAGTTGAACTTGGTATTTATAACGGAATACCTCATTTGATGAGACCAGTTGTAACTGATCCTAGACAAGCTAGTGTGGCACTTCAAAAATTAGTAGAAGAAATGGAAAGAAGATTTTCTACATTTGAAAAAAATAAAGTTAAAAATATTGAAGGATATAATTCTTTGAATATAGAAAAAATGCCATATATAGTATGTATTATTGATGAACTTGCCGATTTGATGATGGTAGCTAGTAAAGAAGTTCAAGCATCAATTATGAGAATTACTCAAATGGCTAGAGCAGCAGGAATTCACTTGATAGTTGCAACTCAAAGGCCATCTACAGATATAATTACTGGGGTTGTTAAATCAAATATTCCATCTCGTATATCTTTTGCAGTATCTTCTGGAATAGATTCTAGAACAATTTTAGATCAAACAGGAGCAGAAAAATTATTAGGTAAAGGGGATATGCTTTTTAAACCAATAGATGATAATAATCCTGAAAGAATTCAAGGAGCATTTGTATCTGATGAAGAAATAGCTAAGGTAGTTGATTATGCAGTAGCTCAACAAATAGAAACTCATGTAGATAATTTGTTTATGAATTTAGAAACACCTGATACTAAAAATGAAGTTAAAGTAGAGGGAAGTAAAGAGGATGAAAATAATGATGATGAAGAAGCATTTTATAATGAAGTTCTTGATTTTGCAATAAATGCAGGTAAAATAAGTGCATCTTTAATCCAAAGACATTTTAGAGTAGGATATAATAAAGCAGCTAGAACTATAGATACTTTAGAAGAAAGAGGAGTTATAGGACCAAGTAATGGTTCTAAACCAAGAGAAGTATTAATACCTAAGGAAGAAGAAATATAAAAGGGAGTAAAAATGATAGGGAATATAATTGAAGTACTTGGAAATAGAGTAAGAGTTAATTTAGCTATTGATATAACAGGACAAAATAATTTTTTAGGAGTTCATGTAATATTTGAAGATAATGATAAAAAAATAGTAGGAGAAATAGTTTTTCTTGATAAAAAGGAATGTCATATTAATATTGTTGGAGAAATAGTAGGTGATAAATTCATTTCTGGAATAAACGATAGGCCAGCTTTTAAATCAAAAGTAAGAATTATTACTATGCCAGAATTAGAAATAATTTTAGGTAAACAAGAAAAAACTAAAGATAAAACTTTTTTTGGATTATCTACAGTTTATAAAAATTATAAAATAAATGTTGATACTAATAGCTTTTTTTCTAATCATTTTGCAATATTTGGAAATAGTGGTAGTGGAAAAAGTTGTACTTTTGCTAAAATAATTCAAAGTGTTTTTGACAATAGTGAAAATCCACCAATAAAATCTAGATTTATTATATTTGATGCATATGGTGAATATATAAAAGCTTTTTCACATATAAATACTATAAATTCAAAATTATCTACAAAAGTAATTACAACTGATATAAAAGATACAAATAATGAATTACTACAAATACCAGTATGGTTGCTTGATATAGATGACATTGCATTACTTCTTAATGCTGATAGAGTAGAACAACTACCTATAATTGAAAAAGCATTAAAATTAGCCCCAATTTTTAAAAGTGAAAGTGAAGAAATTATTCAGTTAAAAAATGATATTATAGCTAGAGCATTAATAGACATAGTTAGAAGTGGAAAAGAATCTACTATTATTAGAGATCAACTTGTAGCAGTATTATCTACTTATTTTACAAAAGATCTGAATTTAAATAGTGAAATCCATCAACCTGGATATGTAAGAACTTTTAAACAATGTTTACAAATTGATGCTATGGGAAAAATGGCTGATATAGAAATAGTTGTAAGCTTTTTAAATAGTTTTATTAATGATACATTTAAAATACCTGATCCAGATGGAAGTGTAGTATATAATTTAGTAGATTTAAAAAGTGCTTTAGATTTTGCTCTTATATCTGAAGGTATATTAAAAAGTGAAAAAATATTTGATTATGCTAATGTTTTAAGTGTAAGACTTAATTCTTTAGCTAATTCAGAATATGGAAAATATTTTCAAATATCAGATAAGATGAGTAAAGAAGAATACATATCGTATTTATTTTTAAATAAAGAAAATCGTTTAGCTCAAATTTTGGATGTTAATATCAATTATGTCGACGATAGACTAGGAAAAGTTATAGCTAAAATAATATCTAGAATGGTATTTAATGTTTTAGTTAAAAGTCCTATAAGAGGTGCTAATCCAATTCATATTGTAATTGAAGAAGCTCATAGATATGTTCAAGAAGATAATGATTTAAAATTACTTGGATATAATATATTTGATAGAATTACTAAAGAAGGTAGAAAATATGGTACTATCTTAGGACTTATTACTCAAAGACCTAGTGAACTTACAGATACATCAGTTTCTCAATGTGCTAACTTTATAATATTAAAAATACAACATCCTAAAGACTTAGAATATGTTGCTAATATGGTTCCAAATATTAGTCAAGAAGGAATAAATCAAGTTAAAAATTTACCAGCAGGTACATCTTTAGCATTTGGAAGTGCATTTCCATTATCTATAAATATTAAGTTTCCACTTGCAAGTCCAGAACCATTATCTAACAATAGTGATATCGTTAAAATATGGTATAGTAATTAGTCGTTATAGTTAATAGAAGATATTAAGAAAAGGAGATATGAAAATGGATAAAATGGTATTAGAAACACAAAAATGGTTGAATGAAACTTATGGAAAAGACTCTAGGTTTAAAAAGGTTGATGAGAACGGTAAAACGGGCTGGCCAACAATTTATGCGTTGATTCGAGCATTACAAATTGAATTAGGTATATCTAATACAGTAGATAATTTTGGACCAGGAACACAATCTTTATTTTTAAAAAGATGGCCATCAGGTATATTTGAACAAAATAAAAGTGACAAAACAACATCAAATGTGTATTCAATTATTCAAGGATCACTTTGGTGTAAAGGATATTCTGTTGGAAGTGGAATTAGTCAAAATTTCTATAGTGGTACAGGAAATGCAATAAAAAGATTGAAAGCTGATATGGGAATAGAAGGAAATTCTACAGTTACTCTTGATATTATGAAATCGTTATTATCTATGCAACAATATGTATTGCTAAAGCATTATGGAGGAACAACTGATGTAAGAAACATTCAACAAAAAATAAATAGAGAATATAAAAATTACACAGGTATAATTCCTTGTGATGGTCTTTATGGTAGAGAAATGAATAAAGCCCTTATCCAAATTTTACAATCATTAGAGGGATATTCTCCTAATGATGCTACTGGATACTTTGGAAATGGAACAAAAAGTAAATTAAAGACAATAACAAGTTCTAACTTTTCTTCATATGGAAAATGGGTATGGCTTGCAAAAGCGACATTAAATTGTTTAGGTTATAAATGTATTCAAGATAATATTTGGAATAGTGATTTTGAAAATAATTTATCTAAATTTCAAGAAGATTATAAAATATCAGTAAATAAACAATTAGATATAAATACTTGGATGGCATTATTAACAAGTAAGGGAAATCCTGATAGGCCAGCTAAAGCTTGTGATACAAGATTTGAAGTTACTGATTTATTATTAGAAAAATTAAAGTCAGATGGTTATGAGATTGTAGGTAGATATTTAACAGGTGGTTCATTTAAAGAAATAAAAGATGGAGAGTTAGAAAGAATTGTAAATGGAGGGATGAAATATTTTCCTATTTTTCAAGAAAACGGAAGAGTAATAGATGAGTTTACCTATGAGAAAGGTTTGGAACATGGTAAAAAAGCAAGTATAGCAGCTTTAAATAAAGGAGTTCCATCTACAGTAATTTATTTTGCAGTAGATATGGATGTATACGATTATCAGATTGATAGTAATATAATTCCTTATTTTAAAGGTATTAATGAAACTATTGATCCAAGATATTCTGTAGGAATTTATGCATCTAGAAATGTTTGCACAAGGATAGCTAATATTGGATATTCTATTTCAAGCTTCGTATCTGATATGTCTACTGCTTTTAGTGGAAACTTAGGATTTCCAATACCAAAAAACTGGAATTATGATCAATTCCATGAAATACATGGATATGGTGGTAACTGGGATCTAGATAAAGTAGCTTATAGTGGAAAAATTTCTCCGTGTAATATTGTTCTTGAAAAAGAAGAATATCAAGATGATGAAATTAGACTTATTAAATGGATAAAAGACACAGAAGATCTTTGTGTTGAAAAGTCTAAAAATATTTTATTACTTATATATGGATATAATCATGTAATTGGAAGAGCAATTTTAGAAAATTTAAGGAAACCAGAATATTGGGGAGATAAATATGGAGGAATGTGGAGACTTTACACACCAGAAATAACTCCTGATGCTAAAGAAGTTTCTGCAAGAATGATTTATCAGTTGATTTGTGATAAACAACCTAAAATAAAAGATAAAGTGAGTGGTATTGATATTGCTCATATGTCAGCAACAATTCTTGGATATATGCATTGGGGTACACCCAAGACTAAATCGAATTACAGTTTAGGTGATTTAGGTGGTTGGCTGCTAGATTTATTACAAATTTGGGGTGTATATGATAAAGAAGCAAAGGATAAAAATCTTAAAGATTGGTTAAAACAACATTTAGGTAGTAAGACTGATGGTAAAGGTTTTGGATATGATGATGTTTTAGCAGATTCAGATGCATATTTACTTATAAAAAGAGGTATTTTGAATTTATCTAAATCTTTAATAAATATATATCGATATAGTAAAAATGAAAGAATAAAAATGTTTTATAAAGAAAGGTTTGATTCATCAAAGCAAAATGTTATAGATTCATTTGTTAAAGTATCGGATGGTATAGATTTTGGATCTATCGAAAATATAGATAAAAAATATTTAAAAGATGCAGCTAAAGCTGATAATTTACCAACAAAAGAACAAGCGATAATTTTAGCTACAAGTTTTGCTGATTTTATTGCAAATCCTGAATGATAAAAAAATAATGAAAACGATATAATTTTATATCGTTTTCATTATGGAGTATAACAAAATGTTGTTAATAAAATTTAAGAAAGTGTCATTAGTGAAAGTAGTGTTATAAATAAAGAAAGCCAAACTACGAAAAAAGTAAAAATAATAATACAAACAAACAACAATATTTTTATTAATATTAATAGTATATTTTTTTTCTTTGGTGGAGAAATTTTATTTTGTGTTAGGTTTGATTTTAAAATAATAATTAAATTAATAATATGCAAAGTTATAGAAATAAATAAAAAAATATATCCGATACTATTTATTAAAATTGTATATTTGACAGCTTTATTTATTGCTTCATGAGTACTTGGTTTATAAGGAGGTATTGTAGTTGGTAAAAAATGAATAATATTTAACTGTTGTAAAATAACCAATAACATTAGTGTTAAGCTAAGTAAAAAAAATATATTAGCAATAAATTTTAATTTTTTCATAAAAGTATCTCCTTAAACTATAATTTGCTAAAACATATATTAAAAGAATAATTTTATATATATTATAATGAAAAATATACATTATTACTAGTGTTTCCATGAATACGATTTAGAATATAAACTTACAAAGATAGTAAAGTATATCATATAAATAGACAATTTGTATATAATTCACTAAATAAATATGAAAGAGATTTCAATAAAAAGCAACAAAGATAAAAATAATGAAATATTAGGAAAATGACATTAATGCAAGTAGTGTTATTAATAAAGAAATTCCAAATACAACAAGAGTGAAAATAATAATAC
>CAJPPJ010000032.1 GCA_905372515.1 uncultured Eubacteriales bacterium | reverse complement strand
ATAAAATATATTTTAATATTCTTAAGATAAAAGTATTAAAAAAGTCTTTAAAATTATCGTGTATTAAATGAAAACTTTTCTTTATTGCTACACTAGATTTTTGTTTTTTAATAATTATATAATGAAATGTAAAAATAGCTTTTATAAACAAGTAATAAAATATTATTACTATTAAAAGATAAAGAATAAAATACCATGGATTTTTTAATATTTCTCTAAATATAAAATTAGGAATATTAAATTTCTTAAATAAATTAAAACCTAATATACTACTAGTAATAGGGATAAGTAATAAAAAATAAAAACTTATAAAAATAATACTAGTATTTAAAAATTTAGGTATTAACTTAATAGATTCTTTTAGTATAGTAAAATAACTTGGTTCTTTTTTATTTTTTTGATAAGAACCAGTAAGTAAAATAAGTCCAGAGATTTCTATTAAAAAATAAAAGAATATTACTATTAAAGACACAACTAATAAAACTATACCAAGTGGTGAAAAAACAAATCTCATAAGCTCTGTATTATCTATAACAGATAATCTATTTAAAGATACTAAAAATGTTCGTATATAAAAATAACTAGGTAATATTATAAATATAAATAACAAATGTGTTAGTATTTGAAATTTTAATATTCTTGGAAATATATTAGTAAAGTCTTTTAATCTATTCATCTTTATTTTCTCTTAGATAATCTTTTATTTTTTCCATTGCTTCTTTAAAAGAATAAACTAATACTCCATTTTCTAATATTCCACCTAATACATAATGATTAAATCCATATGTAGGTATATCATATTTATTTGCAGTTTTAAGTCTAATATCAGATATTATAGCAATAACATATTTATTTTTACTAATTGCAATACCTAGTTCTACCATAACTCCTGGATCATTATTAGTAATATCTGCTAGGAATATATCAGCATTTTCTACTTCTTTAGTATCATTTAAAAATATTAAATTAGGACTTGGTAAAGAATCCTTATTATCATTAAAAGGTTGTTCTATTGGGTTAAAAATTTCTAATTTTCCTTTAAAACTATCTCTTAATAATTTTCCTTCTAACTTTCTTTGAGCTACTTCTGCTTCATTAAATAATGAACCTGCTAAATATAACTTTTTCATATCTTCTCCTATTTAGATAAATTATAATATTTTTTTTATAATAAAAGAAGTGTTAAATTACACTTCTTGAAATTGACTATTATATAAATCAGAATAAAAACCTCTTTTATCAAGTAATTCTTGATGATTTCCTTGTTCTATTATATTTCCATCTTTTAATACTAAAATAGTATCAGCATTTCTAATAGTAGATAACCTATGAGCTATAACAAATGTAGTTCTATTTTCCATAAGTTTATTCATAGCTTTTTGAACTAATATTTCAGTTCTAGTATCTATACTAGAAGTAGCTTCATCTAATATAAGTATCGGCTTATCTGCAAGTATCGCTCTTGCTATTGTAATAAGTTGTTTTTCTCCATTAGATAAATTACTAGCTTCTTCGTTAATTTCAAAATCATAACTATTTGGAAGAGATTCTATAAAGTGATTAGCATGTGCTTTTTTTGCTGCTTCTTTTACTTCTTCATCTGTTGCAGATAACTTAGCATATCTAATATTTTCCATAACACTTCCTTTAAATAACCAAGTATCTTGTAAAACCATAGTAAAATTATCTCTTAATTTTTTTCTTTTAACATTCTTTATATTAGCACCATTAACTTTAATTTCTCCACTATCTACATCATAAAATCTCATAAGTAATTTAACTATTGTAGTCTTACCTGCTCCTGTTGGTCCTACTATTGCAACTGTTTTATTTTTAGATACTGTAGATGAAAAATTATCAATAACTGTTTTCTTACCATCATAAGAAAAACTTATATTATTAAATTCTACAAGTCCTAATGAATTGTTCATCTTTTCTTCTTTTTCTACTAGTATTTCTTCTTCTGCATCTAAAAATTCAAATATTCTTTCACTAGCTGCAGACATACTTTGTAATTGATTAATAATTTGGGCTATTTGACCTATTGGATTAGTAAAATTTCTAACATATTGAATAAATGATTGAATATTACCTACTGTTATTTTTCCATTTATTGATAAAATTCCACCTACTATTGCAACCATCACATAACCTAAATTACCTATAAAATTTACAAGTGGAAACATAATTCCTGATAAAAATTGTGCTTTCCATGAAGCATTATATAGTTTTTCATTTTCTTTATTAAATTCTTCTATACTCTTTTCTTGATGATTAAATGCTGTTATTACATTAAGTCCTGAAAAACTTTCTTCTACTTCAGAATTTACTTTAGCAAGTGTTTTTTGTTGCATAGCAAAATATTTTTGTGATACTCCAACAATTGTACCAAAAACTAAAAACATTATTGGAACAAGAACAAGTACAACTAAAGTCATAGTAACATTAATAGAAAACATCATTATAAGAATTCCAATTATAGTCATAACACTAGTAACTATTTGGATTATTGTATTATCTAAATTACTTGCCAGTGTTTCTATATCATTAGTAATAATAGATAATATATCTCCTACATTTCTTTTTTCAAAGTATCTTACAGGTAAACGGTTTAATTTATGAGTTATAGTATTTCTTAATTTATAAGTTGTCTTTGTAGCAGCATTTGCCATAAGATAAGCTTGAATAAAACTAAATACTGAAGATGTTACATATATGATTAGTACTATAAGTAAAATTTTGTTAATACCATTAAAATCTATAGATCCTGTATTAGTAACTTTTTTAACTATTCCTTCAAATAATTTAGTTGTAGCTTCACCAAGTATTTTAGGTCCTAGTATTGAAAATACTGTACTAGTAACTGCAAATAATAAAGAGATAATTACTGCAAAAGGATGTTCTTTAAAGATTAGTTTAATTACTCTAGAAATACTAGCAAAAAACTTACTTTGTTTTTTATTATTTTTCATTTTTTCCTCCTGTAGTTAATTCTTCTTTACTTAATTGACTTTCTGCTATTTCTTTATATATCTTATTTTTCTTAAGTAATTCTTCGTGAGTTCCAACACCTACCACTTCACCTTTATCTAAAACTATAATCTTATCGGCATGTAAAATTGTTGCTATTCTTTGAGCTACTATTACTATTGTTTTATTAGTTAAGTTTTTATGAATATTTCCTCTTACTTTAAAATCAGTTTTATAATCAAGTGCTGAAAAACTATCATCAAATAATAATATATTAGGACTTCCAACTAAAGCTCTTGCTATTGAAAGTCTTTGTTTTTGTCCTCCTGATACATTAGAACCATATTCAGAAATAGTTGTCTTATATTTTTTATCTTTATTTAAAATAAATTCTTCGGCTTCTGCTATTTGTGCAGCTTTTTCCATAGTATTATCTTCTAAACTTTCATCTAAATATTTTATATTAGATTCTATATTACCACTAAAAAGTACTGCTTTTTGAGGAACAAATCCTATTAAAGATCTAAGTTTTCTTAAAGATAAATCTCTAATATCTACACCATCTATTGTAATATTTCCTTTATTTACATCAAAATATCTTAAAAGCAAATGTAAAACTGTAGATTTACCACTTCCTGTAGCTCCGATAATCGCTGTTGTTTTATTAGGTTCTAATGTAAAACTAACATCTTCTAGCACTTCATCATCACTATCTGGAAAACTAAATGTAACATTGTTAAACTTAACTATTCCTTTTACATTTTCTAATTTTTCATCTAATGTTTTTTCTTTTTCTTTAATAGAAAAATCTGTAGTTAATACTTCATCTATTCTTTTAACTGCAACTGTTGCTCTTGGAATAATTACAATAGACATTGTAAGGAAAATAAATGAAGAAATAATCATCATAGAATATGTTAAAAACGCAAGTAAGTCTCCTACTTGAAGATATCCTAAATCCACTTGTTTTGATCCAACATATAAAATTAATATTGATAAACCATTTAATACTAACATCAAATATGGAAAGAATAAGGCAATAACTTTAATTATAGCTTTTTCATTTTTCATATGATTTTGATTTTCTTTATCAAATCTTTTTTCTTCGTATTTTTCTCTTCCAAATACTCTTATTACTTGAATACCGGTAAGTATTTCTCTACTAACTAAATTAATTCTATCAAGTAAAGTTTGCATAGCTTTAAATTTTGGCATCGCATAAATAAAAGATATTACAATTAAAATTATTATTAAACTAATACCTAAAGCTATCATATAACTCATATTAACGTTTGTTTTAAGTACTTTAATACTACCAGCTATTGCCATTAAAGGAGCATATAAAACTATAACTAAAATCATAGATAATGAATTTTGAACTTGAGTAATATCATTAGTTGTTCTAGTAATTAAAGATGCTATAGAAAATTTTTCAATATCTAAAGTTGAAAAATTTAATACCTTTTCATAAATTTGTTTTCTTAAATTTTTACCAATACTAGCAGCTACTCTACTTGCAATAAAACTTACTGTAACAGAAATACTAAGTATAATAAAAGTTATAAAAATCATTTTTAAAGCAGTATTTTTTAAATATTCATTACTTATTTTATTTGTATCTATTCCAACATTTTTATATTCTTCTTCTACAAAACGAACTGCTACTTTACTCAAGAATAACTCTTTATTATCTTTTATCTTGTTAATAGCTTCTTTTCTATAATTATATAAGTAGTCTTTATTTCTTACATTGTTTAATATACTAGATTCTAGTTGTTTAGAAGACATTAAAGTATATATTGTATATGCTACTTCTTCAAAGATAGAATTTAATTTCTTTTTAAAATCTTTATCTATACTTTCTAACTTATAATAACCACTATCTTCTTTATAAGATTTATTAAAAAGCTTTAATTCGTCTTCATTCATAAATAAAGAATAAGTAGAATAAGTTTTTTTACTCATCTTTAACATAAGAGCATCTTCTATACCTTTTTGTTCTATACCAACATTAACTATACTACTAGTATAATTAGGTAATTCTAACTCTGCATAAATTCTACAAATTGATAATATTAAAATAAAATCATAATAACCTCATTTCAGACTTACTAATTATACTACTTTTAATAAAAAAACAAAACAAAATGAGTAAATTCATCTTGTTTTATTCAACTTTATTTTTATTAATAATATTTTCTAACTTTTTATATACTATATCTACTTCTTCTTTTTTACCTTCAATAGCAATAACATTCATTAATGGCTCTATATATTCATCTATTTCAAATTTTACATTTTCTTTTTCATAAACATATCTTTTTCTTTTTAATACTTTTTTTGTATTTAAATTTAGTATTTCTATCAATGACACCACAAACTCTTCATTATCTTTTGTAATAATTAAATCTTTAGATTCTCTGGATGTTTTTAAAATTTTATCATTTAAATTATCATCTTTAAAATTTAAAATTTTTTCGTATTTTTCTTCATATTCATTTTCAGTAATACGAGCCATAACAGTTCCACCATTTTTATATAAAGTTCTTATTTGTTTATATTCTTTTTGTTTTTTGTAATTATTATTTTCACAATAATCTAAAAATTCTTTTATATTTTTAACTTTAAAGCTATATTCATATTCTTCATTCATCTTTTTTTCTCCTTTTCAATAAAAAATTTTATTAGACAATAAATATATTACATTTTATATGCTTTTTTTATAGATTTTATACTACTTTTATTAAAAAAATGTAAAATAAAAAAAGACTTATAGTCTTCTTTATTTTTCTTCTTTATGTAAAAAATTATATAATTCTTCTGCTATCTTTTCTGGAAGTATATTAGATAAATCTTCTATACTAGCTTGTTTTAATTTTTCAATAGATTTATATTTTTTAAGTAATTCTTGTTTTCTTTTTGCACCTATTCCTTTTATAAAATCAAAACTAAGTTTATACATTCCTTTATCTCTTAAGTTTTTATGATAATTTATAGCAAAATTATGTACTTCATCTTGCATACTAGTTAAATATAAAAATAAACTACTTGATTTATCTAGTGGTATTTCATTTAAATTACTATCTATTAAAGCATAAGTATTATGATGTTTATCTTTTTTTAAACCTAGTATATCTATATCTAAATTAAAATTATTTGAAAAATTTGTTTCTGCAAATAATGACAAAGAAAATATAGAATAAATAATTAACAAAAAAACATATTTAAGTAACTTCATTTTTTATCACTTCATTATTTCAAAGTAACTTTCATAATAGGTTCACCTATTTTTACTATTTTTCCTAATGATAAAACTTCAATTTTTTCTACTTTTTCCATATTATTTATAATAATAGGGCTTCTTGTTGAAGGAACATTATCTTTTATTTCATCAAGATTATATTTAACAATTTCATCTCCAACTTTTATTGGACCAGGTTCTCTTAATTTTTGGAAACCTTTTCCATCTAATTTAACTGTGTCAATTCCAAAGTGAACTATCATTTCCAAACCATCAATTGTTTCAAATATAATAGCATGATTAGTTGGAAAAATATTCATAAGTTGACCTTCAATAGGGGAACAAATACTACCTTTATCTGGTTCAATAGCACAACCATCTCCTACCATTTTTTGAGCAAAAGCTTCATCAGGAACTTCTTTAAGTTCGATAACCTTTCCATTAATTGGTGAATATATAGTAACTATAATTTTTTCTTTTTTCTTAAAAATATCAAATAATCCCATAAATAATTCCCTCTCTTTCTAAATTTTACTCATTATTTAGCTTCTGTATTAACAGCTTTTGGATCTTTAAAGACTAATTCTATTCCTTCATTAGAAATTAAAGTTAAAGTACCTCCTGATAATTTTACACTTTTATTATTCTTTAAAAGATCAAGAAATTGTAGTTCTTTTGTCATTTCATCTTGGCTTCCACCCATTCTTGTTAAACCAAATTCTCCAAAAACTAATTTTCCACCAGATACTTGATAGTCTCCAAAGTATCTATTGATACCACTGAAACCATAAACTCTATCTCCTTGGAATCCTATACTTGCTTTTTTATTATAGCCATCAGTAACTATAAAAAATTCTCTACCATTTAGTTGTTCTTTTAAACTTGCAAAAACAGAAGTTGATGATGAAGAAGAACTTTCAGTCTTTGCTGATGACATAAATGGAACTTTAACATCTGTACAAGCTGTTAAAGTAACTGCTACAATCCCTAATATTAAAAATTTTTTCATAATTTTCACCTTCCTAAAATAAGTTTATACATTTTAATTATACAATATTTTTTCAATTTATGATAGAATTGAATAGAAAATAATTTTTATGGAGGAAAAAATGTTTTACTTTTTATATGGAAATTCTCCAATGATAGAGTTTGAAACTGAAAAAATTACAGAAGAAATTTTAGAAAAGTATCCAAATATTATGCCAAAATTTTTTGATTGTTCTCTAAAAGAAGAAGATGAATTCTTATCTGCTTTACAAATTAATTCAATTTTTAAAACAGTTGATTTTTTAGTTTTAAAAAGAAGTGAAAACTTAAAAAGTTCAGGTATACAAAAACTTTTTAAAAGTATTAAAAACTATAACTTAGATGAAAAGAATATTATAATTATTTACAATGTGCCTATACAATATGGAAAAGTTGTTTCAGACTATGAATTAACTAAGCCAAGTATAAAATTAATTGAGGAACTTGCTACATTTAAAGATTGTACTGTTATAAAAGAAAGTAAGACAACTTTAAATTATGTAAAACAAAATTTGAATATTACTGAAAAAGATGCTAAAGAATTTATAGAACTTTTAGGTGATGACTATTATCATATAAAAAATGAAACTAATAAGGTTGCTACTTTTTTAGAAGGGCAACCATATTCTTTTGAAAAAATTAAAAATTTAATAAGTATTGATAAAGAATATAATATGAAAGATTTGATTGAAAATTTTTTAAAAACTAAAAATTTTTCTGATATTATAAGTTTTTTAGAAAAAAATAAAGATTCTTATTTAGGGCTTATTTATATGC
>CAJPPJ010000031.1 GCA_905372515.1 uncultured Eubacteriales bacterium | reverse complement strand
ACAGTTTTAACGAAAGCTATACTTTCTTTGATTTTTTGAGCCAATATATCAGTAAAATCTTTTTCATTTCTTAAATATTTATGTGTATCTTCTGTTATATTTCTAATAATTCCAATTTGTCTTTCTTCCATATTTTCATAATAAATACTACTAAATTTAGAATTATCTTTAAAGTCTTGAACTTTCTTAATTTTATCTTTTATAAGACTTTCATCTATTACTTTTTCTTTTTTCAAATGTTCTATTTCTTTAGGGGATAATATAACACCAACTCTTTCTAAATCAGATAAACTTGAAATAAACTTAGCAGAACCTGGATCCATTCCTCTTGCTACTCTTCCTTTTACTTGATTATCAACCCTTTCTGATTTAAAGTGAGACACTGCAATAAGTTTAAGACCACCGAGTTCTTTAACCAATTCTTTTTCTTTTTCTAATTCTTTTTTTACATCTTCATAATCTTTAGTTAAAATTTCTCTTCTTATTTTTTCTTCATATCTTTCTTTAAAAGCTTTCTTATAAAAATTTTGTTTAGCAATACCAAAATTTGTTATACCTTGTTTTTCTAAATGTTTTCTAGCAACTTCTAAGTATTTCTGTTCTTCTTTTTTAAATTTTTCTAATATTTCTAACTCTATATAATCAGTTATATTAGAACCAAGTTTAATATCTGTTCCACGCCCTGCCATTTCTGTAGAGATAGTAATTTTACCAAGTCTTCCTGCATTAGCTATTATTTTAGCTTCTTCATTAGTATTAGCATTTAATACTTCTATTTCATCTTCAGAAAAAACTTTTATTAATTCTTGATAAAGTTTTTCACTTTCTTCTATAGATGTCGTAGATAGCAAAATAGGTTGGCCTGTTTTATGAGTTTTTAATACTTCATGTCTTAAAAATTCATATTTTTCTTCATCAGTATAAAATACAAGTGAAGTTTCATCTACTCTTTTAGGATAAGACTTGTGAGTTAAATCTTCTAAATACTCTCTGTTAGTCGGTACTTTATATGTTTCTAAATTATATATTAATTTAAAAGCATTTTCTGGACTTGTACCTGTCATACCTGTTACTTTTTTATACTTTTCTAAAAAAGCTGCCATAGTAAGTTTAGTAAGTACAGGATTATCAAGTGTTTCTTTAATAGTTATATTTTTGATATTTCTATACTTCATTAAACTTTGTTCTTTTAATTCTACTGATAATTGTAAGCCATCAGAATATGTTTTTCCAATAGCTTTTCTTCCATTAATTATTAAATTAATTTTTTTAATATTTTTATCTTCTGTATTATCAATAATATAATCTTTATTTTGTTCTAATATAAAGTATGCTGTTAAACTATTATTTAAAGTTTTTAACATTTTAGTAGTTTTATCTATTTCTATATTATTTGCAAGTTCTTTATATTTTTTATCATTACTTGTTTTTAAATAATTAGAATAACCTAATAAAGATATTTCAAATTTATCATCCTTAAAACTATAATCTTTTCCTTCTTTTAAATGTTTAATAAAATATTCTTTAACACTTTCTTTTTCTTCTAATTTTTCTTTTAATAATGGATAAGATAGTATTCTATAACCATTTTCTGTCAGATCATATTCTCCTGTACTAGGATTAACTATAATAAAAGAATTATCTAAAATATATTTTCTTTCTTTAAATACTTTATTTGTACTTAATGTACCAACTTTACCAAGTGTTAAATAATCAAATTCTTCTTTAGTCTTAGTTAAAAACATCATAGAATTATCTAAAGTTTTAATTTCATCAAATAAATTTAAAACACATAAATTAATATATAAAGCATCTCTTCTTAATTTTTTATTACTTCCTGCTTTTATATCATTTAGATAATCTTCACCATATAATATTTTATCTCCATAATGATAATCACTAATTATAAAAGGTGTTATTGCAGTATCTATCATTATATCATCAGCTTCATCTATAATTAAAAAATTAGGTTTTTTATGATTAACTAAATCTGAAGTATTAAACTTAACATCATCGTACATTTTATCAAATGCTAAAGTGTTTATAGATCCATAAATTATATCTTGATTATATGCTTCTTTTTTCTTTTCTATATCTTTTGAAATACCTTCTTCTACATGAGAAGATGTTAAAGAAAGCATATTATAAATATCTTTTGTTTCTATAAAGTCTCTTTCTGATAAATACTCATTAGTAGTAGCTATATGAACCCCTTTTTTAGATATAGCATTTAAATAAGCTGGTAAAACAGCAGTTAAGGTTTTACCTTCTCCAGTTTTCATCTCTATTACATTACCATCATTCATCTTGATAGATCCCATTAACTGTACATTTCTAAGTCTTTTTCCTGTTTTTCTATAAATTGCATAAGTTGCAAAAGCATAAGCTTTTTCTAAATTAGAATCTAAAAGTTTAGCATAGTTTTCTTTTGAAGTTGAATCAATAGCATTTTTTAAATTTTCATTAAAATTACTAACTATTTGAGTAAATATTTCATCAGTTAAGACATTACTATTAAATTTTTTAATTAAATTATCTACTAAATTATTAATACTATTAATTCTATCTTTCATTTCTACCCTCTATTATATTGTATCAATTTTAATCACCTATTTCTATATAAATTTATATGTTATACTTATCTAAGGAGTTTTTTATGTTAAGAACAAAAGATATACTAGATGAAAAAGATAAAACATTAAGACAAATTAGTAAAGAAGTAAAATTTCCACTTGAAAAAAGTGATTTAGAAACTATAGACACTATGATGGAATATTTACTTAATAGTCAAAATGAAAAATTAAGTGAAAAATATGATTTAAGACCTGGTATGGGAATGAGTGCTGTACAAGTCGGAGTTTTAAAAAGATATTTTGTTTGGGCTATGGAACAAGAAGATGGTAGTTTTGATAAAAAAGTATTTATAAATCCTAAAATATTATCTACATCTGAAGAATTAATGTACGTTGGTGAAGGCGAAGGATGTCTTAGTATAAATAGACCAGTTGAAGGAATTGTTTTAAGAGCAGCAAGAATAACTATGCAGTATCAAGATATAAATGGAAAAAAACAAAAAATCAGATTAAGAGAATTAGAAGCAATTGTAGCACAACATGAAATAGATCATCTAAATGGAATACTTTTCCCAGATAGAATTGATAAGAAAAATCCATATAAAGGTAAAGATAAATATAGAGCATTTTAAATGAAAGTTTTAAGTATAAAAGAACCATTTGCTAGTTTAATAATGAATAAGAAAAAACGAATAGAAACTAGAAGTTGGAAAACTAACTATAGAGGTGAAATATATATTCATGCTAGTAAAAGTAAAATGAATAAAGATATTGAAAATAGAACTGAATTAAAAGAACTAATCAAAGATATGTCTCTTAATCAAGAATATATAATATGTAAAGCTAATTTAGTAGATTGTATTTATATGGATGAAACTTTTTTAAAAGAAATTAAAAAAGATAAACAAGAATTTTGTTTTGGACTATATGAAATTGGAAGATATGCATGGATATTAGAAGATATTACCCCTATTACTCCAATTAAAGCTAAAGGAAGACTAAATATTTGGAATTATGAAGAAAAATAAAACATACAAATAAAATATTGTATGTTTTATTTTTTATATTTAAAGATATTTGGTATTACTCTATTTACATTTTTTGAATATCTATTATATTCATCTGTAAACTTATCTTCTAACCATTTTTCTTCTGTTAATTTTAAAAGAATAGTTAAATAAATCCAAAAAGTTATTGGTAATACTAATAAATAAATATTATTAACTAAAAATATTATTCCTATAAAAATAAATAAAAATGCTGAATATATAGGATTTCTAACAATAGAATAAATACCTGTTGTTATTAACTTTCCCTCTTTTATTTTTCTATCTATTTGAGTTAATAAAACAGCTGATAACCATAAAATAGCACCAATAATAATAAATAAGATTCCCAATATAATCATAAATAAATCTAAAAACTTTAAAACAGGAATTATTTTATAACAATTAAGAATTAAAGCTATAATGGTTAAAATTAAACAACTAATAACATATATTGGTCCTACTCCGTATATTGGTAATGTTTTACTTTTTTTCATTTTTATTTCTCACCTCTTTTTAACAAGGAAACATTTTTTCTGTTAACTTTTATTGAATTGTAAGTTTAGCAAGATTATGATATTTTACTTAAAATACTCTTTTATATTATCTGCATATTCAACCAAAAGATTCTTTGAATAAATTTTTTCGTTTTTTGAATTTCTAACTTCTTTCCAAAGAATGGAAGCTACTTTTAATTTGTTTGAATAGTTGCTGCTATTTTTGTCTGTACAAAAATCCTTTAAAAATTGATTCCATTGACAAACAGAATTATCATACTTAGCATAATTTGATTTTCCATAATAAATTTCAAGCATATCTTTTATAGTAAAATTACTGTCATTTTCTCTTTTTACTTTTCTCCAAGCAGTAGCCATATCAGCAGTAAATTTAAATGGTGAAACACCTGTCAAAGTTGAGAAATATTCTCTAAATTTTGTGTTAAAAGAAAAGCTGCATTCAAGTAATGGAGTTTCTAAAGTAATAGTTTCTACTTGTTTTTTTTCATTTTTTATTGATAACTTTTTAATTAAATTCCCCTTATAATATTGCTCAATAATATAATTAAGTTCTTGTTTTGTACCTTTATATTCTAATTCTAATGACTTACATATCTGTGAAAGTTCATCACGATACCAATAGTATTTATTAAACTCATCATACGATGTGATTTTATCAAATTCTGGTCTGCTTTTTATCAATATTTTATCTCCTCAAAATCAATTTACTTTTTTATTTTTTAATAATCTCTTTTGTCTAAAATTTAAAAATTCTATTAGAAACATTATAACATATATACTATATAGTAATATTGGAAGTTAAATATTTAAATCAATTCACTTTACTAATTATTTTTAATAAAGAACACCCTTACACATCATAATAATTAATATTAAAAATATAATTCCAACAAACAGGACAAAATACTCTAATCTTAATTCATATACTGTATGTTTTAACTCTTTTCGATTCAAATATTTAGATAACAAAAAATTAATAAATGTAATAGCAATATGAAACAATAATAGAACCATATACTGTTGTTTTTCTGTTTTAAAAAAGTAAGGACTAAGTTTACTAAAAAGAAATAATCCTCCTAAATAATTTAATAATACAAAAATAATTCCATATCCACTAAATATTATCATTTTTTATCTCCAACATTTTTATATTTATTCATAATTATTATTCTTTAATTATTTTTTCTTTACAATAAGGACAAGTATCAGCTAATTTTGGAGAAATTATTCCTTTATACTCACGATAAGTATCTAGCCTTTTATGACAATGTGGACATCTCCAAAAGATAAAATACAAAAGAGGATATTCAAAAGTAGTAATTAAAAAAACAAGTAAAAAAGTAATAAAAATCATAAATTCATTATTAGTATGATAAAACAAAATATTCATAGAGAATATTAAAAGCCATATAAATATCTTAGTTAAAATATACATTATAGTTATTTTTACATACATACTAGTACGTTTTATTTTTTTAATAGTTTCTTTATCTCTTATATTAGTATTCTTAGTACTATAGCTAAAAAAATCAAATATTGTTGTAGCAATTAAAATTAATATAGCTATAGTTAAAAGTAATCCATCTTTAATTATAAAATTTATTAATTTTTCCATAATTATATTCCTTTATTTTTATTATATAACTCTATTTATATTTATATAAAGTTTTGTCTTGCGAATCATAACCTGGATCTGATAAGTCAAAATTAATTATTTTTGAAATATCTAATATAAATTTTTGAATTTTTATTAAATTAGTAAATACATCAAGTACATCATTATTTTCTTTACCTTCTAATAATTTTATAATATTTAAATTCTTGCTACTCAAATAATTTATTAACTTTGTTTCATACTTATTATTGGAATTAAAATTCAAATAAATTATTAAGTCACTAGGCATTGTTTTTAAAATACTAAATCTTCCATGAGAAAAATTTTTCTTCTCATGTAAACTAACTCTTCCCATACCAGATTCAATTAATTTAGACTCTAAATCAAGTGCATGTATATAACTATCATTATCATAAAAAATATCTATTAAACTACCATAATTAATATTTATATCAGTTTGTAGATAATTATCTAATATCTCTTTTATCTTTAACAATAAATCTACCTTATTTATAGTTTTATTTATTGATAAAACAAATAATATTACAGGTAAAACTATTCCTTCTATACTTAAAAAGCCTCTTTCTCTAGTCCAATTATCACTATAATAAGAAATTACTTCTAAATTTTTAATATCTAAATATATATCTTTTTCTTTGGTAGTAATTAAATAAATTGCATTAAAATTAATAGTTTTTAAATAATTAATTACTTTTACTACATCGGAAGATGTTCCGGAGGAAGAAATAATTATAATTTTGTCATACTTTAAAATATTTTTATTATTTAAAGCTTCATTAATATACATAACATCTACAAAGATTTTTTTATTATAAACATAATCATTTAATATTTTAGAAATATAACAAGCAGATATATAAGACGCTCCACTTCCTAAAATTAAAATTTTACTATTATCTAAACCTGATAATAAATTTGTAATTTGTTTTATATTATAACTATTTATACCATTATTCACTCTTTTAATTAATTGATCCATAGATGTAACAATTTTAAATTTACTTTTTTTGTTACTTTTATTTTCTAAAATTTCTTTGTTACACAATTTGCAATAATTATCAAATTCATTTAGCTTTTCTTTATAAAAATAAGGATAGTTTATTCTTGCTCCTTTATTTTTAAGTACATTTGTTATATTAATTAAAGATAATTGTTCTAATAATTTATAAAAATCATCAAAAGAATTAGTACTAAGATAAGATTCTATAACTGATGCTAAAAAAGCATCTCCTGCTCCATTATTATCAAATACTTCATCTACATTAAATATTAAATTTCTTTCATTATTTTTGTCGATTATAACAGTTCCATTATTAGAATTTGTAATAACTAGTAGTTTAACCTTTAAAATTTCAAATAATTCTTGACTAGTTTTCAAATTAAATCTTGAAAGTAAAAATTTAAAAACTTTATTGTTCATTTGAATTATATTATATGGATTATCTTTTATTTCTTCTAATTTTTCTAAAGATAAATATCTTAAATTACCTATTACACCAAAATCTAGTATTGTTAAAATTTTATTTTTAATGCAATATTTTGCTATTTCATTATTTTCTTTCTTATATGAATCAAATATAACAACATTAATATTTTTTTCTTTCAAAAGATTGTAATTAATTTTATATGTACTGCTAGAACTCCATACATCTTTATTACATATAGGACAAACAGTAACATTTTTAGTTTCTCTATTTTTTTCAATAAAAGTGAATACTTTTCGTGTATTTTTATTTTTCTTTTCTAAAAATTCTGTGTTAATATTATATTTTTTTAAAATAATTATTTCTTTTTTACTAAAATAATCATTACCTGTTATTCCACCTACATATAAATTATAATTTTGATTACTTTGAGCTAAATTCCATATAATATTATGACTAGTTCCTCCGCCACCATATATAGCACTTTCTGTATTATTATCATTTATTAATATATCAATTGTTAATTCTCTAATACCTAATATATTCACTACTAGCTCCTAAATTAATTATACAACAAAACATAATAATCACACTATCGACTACTAATTTTCAATATTTTCTAAAATATGCATATATCTAACTAAAGGTTCAAAATCAATATCATTAAAAATTTCAACTTTACCTTTTTGAATATGAGATGTCTTTATATCTAAAAGTCTTTTCATAGTTGAAATTATAGATCCGTGTGAAACTATAAGAATATTATTATTTTTCGTTTTAGAAATATCTAATAAAAAACTTGATAATCTTTTTTCTATATCTAATTTATTTTCACCATAATCACCAAATCTAACTAAATAATCTCCATTAATTTGCTTATTTCTTACTTCATCTAATTCTTTATTATTTTGAGAGTGAGAATACTTACCATATTTTATTTCACGTATTCTT
>CAJPPJ010000030.1 GCA_905372515.1 uncultured Eubacteriales bacterium | reverse complement strand
AAAAAAATACAAAAATTTATTTTGTATTTAAGCTCTTGATACATATTTTCCGTCTTCAGTAGACACAATAATTTCTTCACCTTCTGATATGAATATAGGTACTTTAACATTAAGTCCTGTTTCTATAATTGCATCTTTCATAGCACCACTAGAAGTATTACCTTTTACAGCTTGTTCTGTACTTGTAACTTTAAAGCTAATCTTATCAGGTAAAATTATCCCTACTATATCTGAATTATGGAATTGCATAATAATTTCTAAATTTTCTTTTAAATAGTTTACAGTATTTCCTAATGTTTCTTTTTTTACTTCTATTTGAGAATAATCTTCCATATCCATAAAAATATAATCATCACCAGAATTATATAAATATTGCATTTCTTTTTTATTTAAAATAGCTTTTTCTACTTTTATACCTGCATTAAAAGTAACATCTATATTAGCACCTGTATGTACATTTTTTAACTTAGTTCTAACAAAAGCAGATCCTTTTCCAGGTTTTACATGTTGTTGATCTAATACTAAATATAATCCATCATTATATTTAATACACATACCGCTTCTTACATCATTTATATTTATCATAAATTATCCTATTTCTTTTCTTTATGTTTAGTATGTTTTTGACATCTTGGACAATATTTATTTAATTCTAATCTATCTACTGTATTCTTTATATTTTTTTCTAATCTATAATTTTCTTCTTTACATTCATCGCAATAAAATGTTTTAAGTTGTCTGTTTTCGTTCTTTGCCATCTTTTCCTCCTAACACTGCTTTATATTATAACAAACATAAGCATTTTTTCAAACATTTAAATAAATTAACAATAAAAATATTAACATAATAATAAGAAAAATAATATTATTTATCTCTAATTTATTAACTTTTTGTTCATTTTCTTCACAATATTCATTATAATTTACAAATTTTGTTATTTTTTTATCATTTTCCATATATCTACTCCGGTTATATAAATAGTAAATATTACTAGAAGTACTACAAATATTAAACTTAAAGCTAATTCTAATTTAGGATTAATTTTTTTATTAAATATTTTTTCAATAAGTAAGAAAAATATTTTTCCTCCATCAAATATTGGTATTGGAAGTAAATTTAAAAATCCAACATTTATACTTAATACTGCAGTTAAAATAATAAGTCCTAAGAAACCATTAGCTTTACTTTGATCTTTAACTACATTATATATTCCTACTGGACCAGAAAAAGCATTTAAACCTAGTTTACCACTAAATAACAATTTAAATACTTTAATCATGCTTTTAACATTAGATTTAAGTTTTAAATAAGAATTTTTAATAGCATTCACTAAACCAGTTTCTCTATCTGCATTTAAAGATATTCCATATCTATATCTTTCTATTTCTTTACCATCTATTTTTTCTTTTATTTTTTCTGGAGTTACAGAAATAAATTCTACTTTTTTATTTCTCTTAACTACAAAAGTTAACTTTTCATTCTTATTAAAAAACATTATAAGATTTAAATCATCTTGAGTAGATACTTTATCTAAATTTATTCCTATAATAGTATCATTTTTCATAAGACCTGCATGATATGCTGGAGAATCTTTTTCTACTGCTACTATCTTAGTACTTTGACTAGGAGCACCTCTAAATAAAAATACCATAAAGAAAATAAGAAAAGCTAAAATAAAATTATTAACTATACCAAAAATCATAATTAAAAATCTTTGATAAATTTTTTTGTTATTTAAAAGTCTATCTTCAGGTATTTCTTTAGATTTTTCTTCTACATCTTCTTCCCCTGCTAAAGAAACAAAACCTCCAAGTGGAAGTAATCTTATAGTATAATTTGTTTCTTTTCCTTTTATTTCAAATATTTTAGGTCCCATACCTATTGCAAATTCAAATACATATACTCCAAATAATTTAGCCATTATAAAATGACCAAATTCATGAACTAAAACAATAATACCTAAAATAATTAAAAAATATATTAAATTCATATAAGTCCTCCAAGTATAAGTATACTGTAACCAATAATTACAAATATTAATGAATCTATTCTATCTAGTATTCCACCATGACCTGGAATCAACTTAGAAAAATCTTTAATATTAAAATATCTCTTAATAGACGAAAATACTAAATCTCCAAGTTGAGAAATAATAGATAAAAACATTGTACTTAAAAGAGCTATTACTATATTAGTATGATGATTTATAACTACTACATAAAATATTGTACAAAATATACTAGCTGCAACAAAACCACCTACTGCACCTTCTACTGTCTTATTTGGTGATATTTTTTCAATTAATTTATGTCTACCAATTAAATTACCTGTAATATATGCAAATGAATCTGTAATTATAGGAATAAGTACAAGATATATTGCAAGTCCAAGTCTTTCTAATCTAAGAGTTAAAAAATATCTAAGTGGTAAAGATGTAAGCAATACTGCAGATATTATAAAAAATGCATCTTCTACATTAAACTCTTTTTCTTTAGCAAATAAAGGTATTATTAATATAATTAATAAAAATAACATTATTAATCTATAATCTAATAAATCTTTTGATATATATATTAAAATAAATGTAAAAATATATGCTATTATTTTAAATATTTTAGATATAGATTTTCCTTTAGAATTAAGAAGTTCTCTTGTAGCAAATACACCTAATATACTAACTACTATTTTAAAGTATTGTCCTCCTATAAAAAGTAATGGCACAAATAACAATGTCATAATTAAAGCACTTATTATTCTTGTTTTCATTTTACTATCTCCTAAATTAAATTATACCTTAAAGATACTAATAAAAAAAGATTAAACTAGAATTTATCTACTTCAATCTTTACTTTCTTATCATTATCAGTATGGCTTGCAGCTTGTACTAATGTTTTTATTGAAGATATAACACTTATAACTTGATCATAATCTTCACTACTAACCATAACTTTAATAAACACTTCATTTTCATCACCAGAACTTAATTCTTTTATTTCTAATTCTTCTGGTTTTGTTATAACTAACTTTACTAAATCTTCTGTTACTTTTACTAACATATTACTTATTTCCTTTTTGTTTTGATTCAGCAAATTCTTTCATTATACCTGTTTCTGATAATAAGTTTCTAGCTGTATCAGTTGGTATAGCACCTCTATTTAACCATTTTAATGCTACTTCTTTATTAACTGATAATTCTTTTTCTTTATTATCAAATCCAGGATTATATGTTCCAATTAATTCTAAATATTCACCATCTCTTGGTCTTCTAGAATCACTAGCTACTATTCTATATATAGGTCTTTTTTTAGCACCCATTCTAGTTAATCTAATTTTAACTGCCATTTTTTCCTCCTTAGATGTAATTATTATATAATTTCATAATTAAAGAGTCAAGTATTATTACTTAACCCTTTTAATAATTTATTTAACTATTTTTTTCTAAATTAAATTCATATGGATAAATAATAGTTTTTTCATATACTAAGTCCAATTGTTTAATATCACATATTCTTTCAATAGTAGGACTAGTATTTACTGTTACTATACTAGATTTAACTTCTCTTATAAATTTAGATGCATTAAAGTTAGAACTAGTAAAAATAGCACTACTATATCTACTTCCATTATAGTTAATTTGAGCTATTGCTTCATCTATATCACTTACTATAATAGCAGTATCATAATCTAAATTTGTATCTTTATTAATATATAAATTTACATTTAAACCTGTATTAATTATTTTATTTAAAAAATCTAAATATTTAGTATCTTCTATATATAAATCAAAATTTTCATAACCACTTGTTATAACTTTATTTTTACTCTCTCTTATTATCAATCTTTGTAATTCATGATTACCAATACATACTACTAAATCTATATTAGCATAATTATTTAATACTTCTTTATAATCATCAGTGATAAATAATTGAATTAAATTTTTAGAAACTTTGTAATTTTCTAAAATAGATTGAACAATATTAACTGTTAAATTATTAGTTCCATACATAAATCCATTATTAACAAGTATTATAGTATTACCTGCAATTATATTTCTTAAAATCATTTCTAAGCTAAGATATGGATTTCCATCTGTAATAATTACTACATTTCCATAATCCATAATTTGTTTACCATAGATTATTTTTTTATTATCATCCTTTTGTAATAAAGTAACATCTTTATAAAAGATATTTTCTTTTTCTACTCTTTTAAATATATTATCAATTATATCAAAGGAAAGTTGAAAAGCATTATTATTCTTAGTATCTATTTTATTAGCTTGTAATAATATATCTTGATTATCTTTTATAGAGATTTTAATATTTTTTAATATAGGTTTTATGTTATCAGATAGATTTTTTTTATCTACTAATAAAGCATTGTTAATAATTTTATTTATGTCGTTTTCTTTCATAAACTAACCCTCTTATACTCTTTTTTTCTTCTAAATTTAGAGAACTATTATACATTTTTCTTTGATTTTCATCTAAAGATGAAATATCTATTTCTTTATCTTTTTTTATTTGATTTATAGCTATATTTATTTGCATCATAACTTTATCTGTTATATCTACTTCTTCATCTATTTCTATCTTTGTATTAAATAATAAATCTCCTATATTTATTATATTATCATTTATATCATAAATAATAGCAAAATTTGGATTTATTATTACTCTAGTTGTTTTAGGATTAAGTTTATAATTTTTAGCTAATTCTGTTACAGGAGAATTAGAATCTTTCATATCAGCTATGTCAGTTTTTAAATACAAAGGATTTTTTTTAGTAATTAATTCTAATCTTTCTAAAGAAAACAAATCAATCTTTTTAAAATTAGAATCATCGTATTCAATATAATTATCTTTATATATTGCATAAGTTTCTCCACTAAAATTATTATTACTATCTTGTTCTTCTAATACATATTGAATATTAGAATCTTTAGTATAAACTCCATGATTTAATTCTACTGATGCTTCAAATTCAAGAGGTCTAGTTATAGTTCCTTTATCAAGAATTGCATTAGCTTTTAAAGATTCAGCTATGTCATTATAACCTGATCCAACTGTTACTTTTTTAAGTCTTAAAGTTTCATATTCTTCTTGTGTTATAATTTTATCTTCTAAAAGTTTTTTATAAGTTTCTTCATCTATTTTAATTAATTCTTTAGATGCTTTTTTATATACTTCATATATTTCATCAATAAATTTTCTTCTTTCTACTTCAGATTTTACTTCTCTTGAAATAGCTCTATTAGGTATTTCTATATTATCAAAACATATAACATCTTTATTTCTCCATACCCAACTTTGTGCTACTACATTTCCAATATCATCTTTAACTAAGAAAATTCTACCATTTTGATCTACCATACTATGTTCCATACACATTTCAGCTATATTATGAAGTTCTTGACAACAATTTGATAAAGTTCCTATAGTCATAGCAAGTGGATCATCAAGTCTTAACATTTCATATTGATATTTACCTCTTTTACTTTCTATTCTAGGAATACTACTAAAAATTCTTTGTTTTCCATAATTATATATTTTTTGTAAAATTTCAAAATCTTCTTGTGAATATCCAGCAATTCTAGATACTTCTGCAACTTTTTCATTACCAATATCAATAGAATTATAAATATTATTTTGAATATATTTAATTGCTAAATCTAATGTTAAAAATCTATTACTATTTGCTATTCTTATTTCATCAAATTGTTTTTGAATACCAGATACAAATCTCCCATATCCAGGTTTTTCTAAAATTTCATTCATATTTTTTAGTAAAAAATCTCTAAATTTACTATCATATTTTAATTTAAATCCTCCAAACAATTTATGTGCTATATCAGGACTAACTAAATTTAAACCATCATACTTTTCTAAGATAGCTCTAATAGATGCTTTTGTTTTAGGATAAATATCTTCGTTAATAGATAAACTGTAATTTTTATCTTCATTAATTCTATAAAGCTCTGTAAATATATCTTGAGATAAGTTTATAGGAACATTTTCTTTATATAAGTTCTCTATCAAAACTAATAAAGATATGTCATCAGAAGAAGTTTTATAAAGATTATATCTTAAATCATTAATCATATTAGTAACTGCTTCTTGATAATTATATTTAGAAAAATACGTTTCTTTTTTAGTATAATTATTTATTAACATATCAAGATTTTTTAAAATGTAAGATTGTTCTGAATCAATCTTTTTGGGAATATTAGTAAGTAATTCATATACTTCTTTAAAACCTTTTTCATCTTGATCAAAAACTCCAAATGAATAAGCAAGCTTTAACATTGCTTCTTTATATTCATTAGCATATGTAAAATTTTTTATTTTCATTAATTTTGACCAATATTTACCAGATAGTAAAAATTTATCTATTTCTTCTAATTTAAAATTTTCCATGACAACAATATCCGGAACGAATTTAGATCCCGTTTTGTCATACCATTTTTTCATTAAATCTACTTTATGATTTTCTAATACTGCTTCTACTGTCTTAGGTTTATTTATACCTAATTTAATTGCTTTTTCTTCTCCAAATAACTCAATATAGTGAAGTAAATCTTCTTCACAATGAGTAGATCTTAAAAGTGATGTTACTATTGATTTATTTTTTAAATATTTTAACCATAAATTTTTATGATTACTTAATTCTAAAAAACTCATTGGATATTTATTAGTTTTATCTTTCATATTATAAAAAAACTTTTTTAAATCTTCTGGAGCATCTTCATCTAAAAAAAGTTCTGGATAATCTTGTTTTAAAAATAATGGAGCATCTTTTGGAGAATAAGAAATATTTCCTAAAAGACACTCTCTAGCAATAATATCTTCTAGTTTTTTCTTTAATTTTTCAAAAGACTTTTCTGTTTTATCAAAGTTTGTTAAATTTATCTCTTTATTGAGAATCTTCATTGTACCAGTTATATATTTACCATATATTGATAATAATTCTAATATATATTTATTATCTAAATTTTCTAAATATTCAAAGTCATTATAATAATCATTTTTAGATAAAAATAACTTTAATTTCTTATTTTTAAGTATCTCTTTTAACTCTTTATATTTTCTTACATCTTCAAATCTTAGATTTTTATTATAAAAATTTGTTATTATAGTTTCTTTTTCTTCTTTACTAAGTGTGTTTATATTATCTAAATTTATAAATATTTCTGGATAAAGAGAAGAAAATTCTTCAACATTAGCTAAATATCTGTAATCAATATCTCTTTTTATAATTTCTTGATATATAGCTTCTTTGATTAAATTATCAATATCTTCTTTATTATCTATTGAATTATTAATATCTATAATTACAATACTAGAAATAATATTTTTATATTTAGTAAATAAATCTAAGAGTTTTTGATTACCATATCTTGAACTATATTCTTTTAAAAAATCCATATGTTTAAAAGAAATAACTTTTCCTTCTTTATCATATTCATTAGGTACAATAAATGATAAATTATCATTTATTATATTAGATAAATTTTTATCTAATAGATAAGGAATATATTCTTCATGTCTTATTATTAAATCTATATCTATCTTATTTCTATAAAAAAGATCTTTTAAATCTTCTGGAGCTTTTTTATCCATAAATATTTCTTTATGTTTTTTTCTGAAATCACCATTTATAAAATCATAAGGAATATTTAAATAAAAATTATTTTTTCTAATTAAGTCTAAAAATTTTGAAAATTCATTTAAAAAATCATCATATGGTAATTCTCCATTTTTAAAATCTACATAATCTTTAGTTTTAGAATAATATCTAGAAAAATACATACTAATAGCATTAAAAATACTGAATTTAAAATTCCAATTATTAGTTTTATAAGAAAAAAATCCTGTTTCTTCTTCTAATTTTTTGATATTTTCAATTCCTAAAGTATTTATAAAATTATCTTTTTCTTTATTTAATAAAAATAAAGAGTCGTTATATTTAATTAAGTCTTCTATATTGTCTATATTATTTATAAACTTAAAATTAAAAGATTTTAAATAATCTGGAACGACATAATCATTTTTATTATGTTCTACTTTGTATAATAAGTCTGTTAATTCATTATCTTCATAATATCTAAAATCTAGTAAATATTTTTTTACTATCATCAAAAAATTAGCTTCTATAGTCTTTTTAGAATTATAAAAATTATGAAAAATATTTTTAAAATTCTCTAATTGATTATTTTTTTTCAGATAAGAAAAAAACTTGGGATGTTTTAACAATTCTTTATTAAATATATCTATATC
>CAJPPJ010000029.1 GCA_905372515.1 uncultured Eubacteriales bacterium | reverse complement strand
TTAAATTGACATTTAAATCTTCTAAATTCGGCATATTATTTAAATAAATGTTATACATATCATTTCCAGCTATATGTAATTTTTTTAAATTATATTTATTATTAACAGCAAAAGTATTTATCATATTATTATTTAAATTTATTTCTTCTAATAAACTATTATTATCTAAATTTATTGAATTTATTTTATTTCCAGATAAATCTAAATATTTTAAATTGTAATTAGCTGTTAAATTAAAATTAATATAATTACAAGCACTTATTTGTAACTTTTCTAAATTTGGATTGTTAGAAAAATTTAGATTATTACTGTTAGTTTGTCTTGGAGACGGAGATAAAATATTAAAAACAAAAGTTCTTAATTTATAAGTATTATCTATATTTATATTACAAGCTACATTAGAACCAGAACCATAAAGTTTTAAATATTCAAGATTTTGATTAAATTTTAAGTTTATATCAGTTCCTATAAAATTATTAGCATAAAACATAGTTAAATTACTAAGATATTCTATTCCTCTTAAAGAAGAGATTTTATTAGAAGAAGATTTAAAATAAATCATTCTTATTTTATCCAAGTCTGCTTTATTTATTATCTTATTTACATAATATTGTCTATTTTCATTAAAATAAATATAAGATTTAGATTTATTATCATAAGTATTAGGATCACTATTTTTTAATTCTTCATCTATATTATTACAAACATTATCTACGACGCAAGTTAATACCACATATCTTAACATTTCATTAGGAAATGCATCTTTATAACTAACACTATAATTTAATTCTTTTAAATTTTTATAATATGTATTATTATCTATTTTTTTAGGTAAAAAGATAACTATAGTTAAAATTACCAATGCTATTAAAATTAAAATACTAAATTTCTTAAATGCTTTCATATCATATTCATTATATCACTATAAAAATAAAAAAGAAAATTTAATATAAAATCTTCTTTTTATATAAAAATATCATTTTTCTTTTCTTTTGAAGTCTTTTTATTTTTATATTTAGCTACTTCTATAGTTTTATTATTTTTTAAACTTTTAGGAACATCTATAAGTCTTTGATTAGTAGAGCCTCTAAAAAGACAATCCATACTCTTTTTCTTCATTATAAATGGACCATCTATTAAAACATCTATATACTTTAAAAATTCCATAAATTCCGGTTTAGAATCTTTAAGTTGTAAAAGTTCTTCATAGATATATCCAGTATAACACCAAACACTTTTAGCTTGTTTTTTTAAAGCTTTTGCTATTATACTACATGCTTTTGCTTGTAAAAAGGGGTCTCCACCTGAAAATGTTATACCTTCATTAGAGTCTTTTAAAGCTTCTATCACTTCTTTAACATCAAACTCTTTTCCTCCATCATAAGGTATAGTTTCTGGATTATGACACCCAGGACAATGTCTTGGACATCCTTGAGTCCAAATAACTGTTCTAAGCCCTTCTCCATCAACTATACTATCTCTCATGATAGATGAAGCTAATCTAATTTTCATTTTATAGATAAATATCTTTTATTCCTGAATGTTTAACTCTATCTTTTTCTTCGTTTTTCTTTCCATCGTTAAATCTATCTATAGTACCTACTAAATAACCTGTAATTCTTCTAATTCTTTCGAATTTAACGCCTTCTCCTACCATTTTTTCATTTTTCATAATTAACTCCTCCTTATTAATGAACAACAATCTAATGATTGTAATCTTTCGAAACTTACTGCTTCTTTATCTTTTCTACCACATCTTGGACATGTATCATTTATTACTCCTACATATCCACAAACTGGATCTCTATCAACTGGATGATTTATTGCTCCATATCCAATTTCATATTCTTTCATAAGTCTTACTACTTTTTCAAAAGCATCTACATTGGCACTAGTATCACCATCTAATTCTATATATGAAATATGTCCACCATTAGTTAAAGCATGATATGGTGCTTCTACTTCTATTTTATGTTTAATACTTGTGTTGTAATAAACTGGTACATGGAATGAATTAGTATAGTATTCTCTATCAGTTATTCCTTTTAGTTTTCCATAGATTGCTCTATCTATCTTAGTAAATCTACCAGAAAGTCCTTCTGCTGGTGTTGCAATTAAACTGAAATTCAAAGTATATTTTTCTGCATATTCATCTATTTGTTTTCTCATGAAAGAAATAATTTCACGTCCTAATTTTTCAGCTTCTTCACTTTCACCATGATGTTTTCCTATAAGAGCCTTTAAACATTCAGCAAGTCCTATAAATCCAATAGATAATGTACCATGTTTAAGAACTCTTCTAACTTTGTCTGTTGGCTTTAATTTTTCTGAATCTAACCAAATACCTTGACCCATTAAAAATGGGAAATTATAAACTCTTTTTTCACATTGATATTGATATCTTTCTAATAATTGATCTTTAACATCTTCTATTAATTGTTTTAATTCTTCATAAAAACCTTTTAAATCTGTTTGACCATTAATTATTCCATGCTTAATACCAATTCTAACTAAGTTTATAGAAGTAAATGATAAGTTTCCTCTTCCAGGTGTAATAGCTTTACTTGGATCTGCTACGTTAGCCATAACCCTAGTTCTACATCCCATATAACCTACTTCAGTTCTATAATCACCTTCTTTATAAAATTCTTTATTAAATTTAGAATCTATAAATGAGAAATTAGGAAATAATCTTTTAGCAGATACTTCACAAGACAATCTAAACAAATCGTAGTTAGGATCTTCCTTATTGAAGTTAATTCCCTCTTTAACTTTGAAAATAGATATTGGAAATATTGGAGTTTCTCCTCTTCCAAGCCCACTATCTAAAGAATATAAATAATTTTTTATAATCATTCTTCCTTCAGCACTAGTATCTGTTCCAAAATTAATAGATGAAAAAGGTACTTGTGCTCCTGCTCTTGAATGCATTGTATTTAAATTATGAATAAATCCTTCCATAGCTTGATATGTTATTCTATTTGTTTTCATATAAGCTTTTTCAATAGCCATAGAAAATAATCTTTCTAATACTTCATTATCTTTAATAAACTTTTCAAAGAAACTTGAATCTATTGTAATTGTAGTTATCTTATCTATTTCTTTAACAATAGTATTCATATTTAAATAATTAGAAAATCCCATTAAATCTATAAATTCACTAATTGTTTGTTTTAATTGTTTTTTAAATGTCATTAACACACCTGGTGCTAAATAATAATCAAATGCTGGTATAGCTTGACCTCCATGTTGATCATTTTGATTAGCTTGTATTACGATAGCTGCAAGTGCTGCATAACTCATAATATCTTTAGGTGGTCTAATATAACCATGTCCTGTAGAAAAACCTGTTTTAAATAGTTTTTCTAAATCTAATTGATTACATGTAGTTGTACCCATTGCATAAAAATCTAAATCATGTATGTGAATATAACCTTCATCATGTAACTGCGAATATTTTTTCTTCATCAAATATGCTTTTGAAAATTCTTTTGATATTGTAGAACCATATTGAAGCATAGTTCCCATAGCAGTATCACCATTAACATTAGCATTTTCTCTTTTTGAGTTATCTTCAAAAGAATTTTTTAATCCTAATGATTCTATTGTTTTTAAAAACTTATGTTTTTTCTTATCATCAAAGAAAAATTCTCTTGATTCTCTTCTTCTTTCTCTGTAATTAGAAAATGATTCATAAACTTCATTATAATTATAATGTTTTAAAGAACTTTCAATTAAATCTTGAACTTCTTCAATTTTTAATTTTTCCGGTTTTTGTTCTTCTATATTTTTTATAACCCTATCTAAGACCTTTTGAATATCTTTAGAATCATATTTTCTATTATCTTCATCATCTACACTATCAAACCCCTTCTGTATTGCTAAAGCTATTTTTGTTTCATCAAATGGAACTTTTTTACCATTTCTTTTGATAACAATAATATCTTTTAAATTGCTTTCTTCACTCATATAACCTCTCCTTTCTATTCTCATTTTCGTATTTTTAATTATCATAGTCAATAACAAAATTTTAAGATTTTGAAGAGATTTTTCTAAAAGCCTTATTTAACAACAAAAAATCAAAAAATAAATTTTTTCAAATTTTGTAAATTTACAAAATTGACATTTTTAGATTTTTGTACTTTAAACATTTTTATTAATTTCTTTATTTTATAAGGAAATACTATGTTTTTATTATAAATAATTTTTATAAAAAATAAAAAAATCAAAAAAATGAATTTTTGATTTTTCTTGATTTTTATATTTTTTGAAAATCATATTTTAAGAGTTTCTTATAGCGTTCATGTATTTTCTTATGTTTACATGCCACTCTTTATTTTCAGCATATTTAGGATTAATAGCTTCTGGTGTTGTCAAACCATAATCAATATAGTTTTGTTTCAAATTCTTAAAGAAACCTTCTATACCTTCATCTAAAGTCCTAAACCCTTGATAAGAACCCATACAACCTGGATTACCCTTTTGACCTCCTATGTTATTACAACGTTTAACTAAAGTACTACAATTCCATTTACATCCTGTTTCATGTAATGATATAGCAACTGCCATATATGGATCTACATTATACTGAATAGAGTATTTCGCAAAAACTAAACCTTTACCTGTTAAATTAGAATTAAGTGATTTTTCAATCTTCTGCCCTAATTCTTCAATAGTCATATTTTCATAAACGACTTTTCTATTAACTTTAGTCTTCGCAACACTCATAAATTCATCTATATTTTTAATACTTTTGTTATTACTAGTAAATAAAGATGCCAAACTTATCAACGATATTGCAAATAATTCTTTCAAATATCCTCCTATTAACAGGCAATATAATTATAACACATTTTTTAATAATTTTAAAATTTGACAAAAAGAAAAGACATAGAAATGTCTTATAATTCTAAAAGTTCTATATCGTCTTTTTTCTTTTCTTCTACTACTGGAGCCTCAACTCTAGGTATAGAAGTTTCTACTACTTCTTTTACTTCTTCTTTAATAGGTGCTTCTACAGTTTTTTCTTTTTGAACTGCTATATCTCTTAAACTGAAGCTTTGAGTATTAGATAAATGAGGTTTTTCTATTTCAGCTTTAAAATCATCTGGTAATAGTTTTTCTCCTCCAAAAGCTTCTTTCTTTTCATTTATTTCAATTTTAAAATCATCTGGTAATAGTTTTTCTCCTCCAAATGAATCATTTTTTACAGGTATTTCTTCTTTTACTTCTGTTGTATTTTCTATTATTGTTGGAATTACTTCTGGAATAGTTATGTTTTGTTCATTAGAAACTGGAGCAGTATTAACTACTTGAGGTGATACTTCATCTACTTTTGGTTCTTCCATCATAGGAACAGGAGCAGCTTCTTCTTTTGGTTCTAAATTTAAAACTGTTGGTGCTTGATTTAATGTATCTTGATTATCAAAACTAACTGGATTATTATTTTGAATTTCAGTATTAGCTGTCACTAGAGTATTGTCAGCAATTGGCTCTATTACAATCTTTTTGTTTTCTTCAACAGGTTCTGCTACATTAGTATTTTCTACTACTGGCATTACGTTTTCTACCGGTGCTTTTACTTCTTCTATATTAGAAGTATTAAGAGGAGCAGTTGTAATATTATTTATAGAATCACTAACTTCTTCTTTATTTAATAATTCTTCTCCCTCTTTTGGATCTAAATCCACTTCAAATTCATCCTTTTTCTTTGTTAATGTAGGTATTAATATTATTGCTATTATTAAACAAAAACATCCTAAAATAAGTAATATACCTGGTAATGATTTAAACCAAGATAAATCAAAACTCATAAAATCCATTATTCTCATACTATTATTTCCTATTCTCACTTTACTATATATAATAGTATCAAATATTAAAATATTATGCAATATCTCTACTATTCATTTCTTCTTTCTTCAGTGCTATAAAATTATCTAATTCTTCTCTTAACTTAGTAAAACCTTCTTTACTTTCTTCTATTTCTACATATTTTTTATTTTCTTTATATTTAATTGTTAATTTTAAGTGTTTATTTTCATTATCTACTTCTAATACTTTTAAAAATATATAATCCCCTACTTTAGCATAACTATTTATATCAGTAACATATTTATTAGATATCTCTGATATATGAAGTAAACCAGTATATTCACCATCAAACTTCAAAAAAATACCATAATCAGTTACACCTGTAACTAAACCTTTAACTATTTGTTTTTCTTTATACATATGCTAATTATAACACTCTCTTTTATCTTTTAAAATATCATTATTTAATGTATAATAAATTTTATGAAAAAAGATAATAAAGATATTTTAGAAGAAATAAATGAATGTTTAGAAATAGTAAAACCATATATTAAAAATGATGGTGGAGACTTAGAAATAATAAAATTTGAAGATGGTATACTTTATGTAAAATTACTAGGAGCATGTGAAGGATGTTATCTAGCGGATTATACAATAAAAGATGGTATCGAAAGTTTTTTAATGGAACACATACCAGAGGTAAAAGGAGTTGTTACAATATAAAAACAGGTTATAAAACCTGTTTTTTTATTTATTTTTAATTTTATCAATAAAATTAGCTAATTGTTGTTTATCAACATAACCAGTTAATGTTCCAACTAATTTTCCATTTTTAAATGCAAATGTAAATGGAGTTCCTCTTAATCCACTATTAAATTCATTATTTAAAGCTATAAGTTTTTCTGCTCCTTCTTGTGTTAATTGATCAGCATTAAAGTAATTTACTTCAATATTCTTTTCTTTTGCTACTTCTTTTACTATAGGTGCATATTTAACACAATACTGACATCCACTTCTTCCATAGTATACAAATGTTAATTTATCTTCTTTATATTTATTTGCTATTTCATCTGCTGTAATATTTTTAAAACTACTTACTATTTCATTGTATTTTGCTGCTAATTTTCTTTGTTCTTGTACTTCTTTAATTTGTGGTCCTAAAAACGAATATAACAAATCTAATTTAGGTTTATCTATTAATACTATAACTAATAGAATTAATGAAATAACACATGATACAAGTGTTATATATAATGAACAATTTTTTAATGTATCCATCACTTTAGAAAATATAGCTTTAACTTTATTTTCTTGTTTTACACTAGCTGTTTTTTTAATTTCTTCTTTTTTAATATCTTTTATTTCTTTTTTAGTTTCTTTCTTCTTGTTTTCTTTTTTCATTTTTTACTCGCTTTCTCTTGTAATGATATCTATTTCTTTTAAATATTTTTCTTGTTCTTTTAATATGAATTTTAATTTTTCTTTATATATTTGAATATTTTGGATAATAGTTAATCTTTTTAACTCTATATCTTGTAATTTTTGATAAGCAGCTTTTATAATATTTTCTTTTTCTTCATTAACAGAAGAAAGTAAAGAATCTCTTTCTTTTAAAGCATTTTCTCTAATTGTATGAGAAATTTCAGTAGCTTTAATTAAAGATTCTCCAAGTTCTTTTTCTTTACTTCTATAACTATTAAGCTCTTTAGTTAAACTATTTATCTTTTTTTCATATTCATTACATTTTTTAACTAAATTTTCTGTATTAGTTATCACACTATCAACAAAAGAATTTACTTCTTTTTTGTTATATCCATTTTCCTCATAAGAAAAATTATTCATATCTTCACCCTATAAATTAAATATTTTTAAAAATCTAATTCATTTTCTTCTTTTTTATTCTTAACTTCTGAATCGTGAGATATTTCACCTTCTACACCAATATTCTTAGGTGTACATAAAAATATTCCACTACCTAACTTTTGAATTACTCCTCCAAGAGCATAAAGAGTTCCATTTAAAAAGTCTACTATTCTTTTACCTTGATCAGGTGTAACTCTTTTTAAATTAACTATTACTCCATTTCTCTTTTTTAAATAATCTGCTATTTGTTTTGCTTCAGAAAATGCACGAGGTTCTAAAATAATCATTTTATCTGTTACTTCAGCTTGTCCTCTATCATCACTTACATATTCTTCCATTCCGTCATTTTCATCTTTATTAGAAAATATAGTTTTCAAATTAAATGCCATAATTATTAAACTCCTTTATATCATACACTAAAATAATAACAAAATTTTTTATATTTGTCACTAAAATTAGTTACATATCATAATTTAAAATAGATTTAAAAACTGACAATAATGCATCTATTTTGTATAATATTCGTAAGAGATACTTTATTTAATATAGTTTTTATAATATTTGTCTCAACACATTACAATTTAAATTTCGGAAGATGATTTTATGAAAAAATTAAAATTTATTGCTAACATATTTTTTTTACTTAGCTTAATACTAATGTTATTGGTTATTTTACAACAGCTAAATATTATTCATTTTTTACCAACTACAGTAGATCCTTATAAACCAAGTACTCATGAAGCAATAAATAAATCTGACCAATATACAATTTTAATAAATAGTATCGGATACATTTTTTTATTTATTTCTATAACTTTGCATATTCTTAATTTAATTATTACTTTAAAATCAAAGAAAACAAAAAATGAAATTTCTACTTCGAAAAATAAAAATATACTATTATTAATAATAAAAATATTGTTATTTATT
>CAJPPJ010000028.1 GCA_905372515.1 uncultured Eubacteriales bacterium | reverse complement strand
CTTTTCTAATTCTTTTTCTTCTTCCTTTAAACTATTATTATCTTTATATATATTTTCAGTAATTAATGAAATTTCTAAATTTTCTAACTCTTCTTTTAAGTCTGTATATTTTCTAGCATTTATACTTTGTTCTTTTAAGGGATCAAGTTGCAATTTTAATTCATCTAATATATCTTTTACCCTATTTAGATTATCATCTACTTTAATTAGTTTTCTAGTTGTTTCTATCTTTCTTTCTTTATATTTTGCTATTCCTGCTGCTTGTTCTATTATTGTTCTTCTATCAAGAGATGAATTTGATAAAATCTTAGCTATTTCACCTTGTCCTACTATAGAAAAAGCATTTTTACCTATTCCTGAATCTAAAAATAAATCAACGATATCTTTAAGTCTTACTTTTTCACCATTTATAAAATAATCATTTTCACCAGTTCTATAGATTCTTCTTTTGATTGATAATTCTTTAAAAGGAATTTTTAAATAATTATCACTATTGTCAAATGTTAATGCTACACTTGCTACATTTAAAGCTTTGCTATTTTGTGAACCAGAAAAAATAAGATCGGTCATTCCTTGATCTCCTCTTAGTGACTTACTTGATTGTTCTCCTAGTACAAATCTAATTGCATCTATTATATTACTTTTTCCACTTCCATTAGGTCCTACTAAACATGATATACCTTTATCAAAAGTCATTATAATATTATCTCTAAATGATTTAAAACCAGATATCTTAATTTCTTTTAAATACATAACTTCACCTATATTAGATTATATCATAAGAAAAAAAGTATTAATAACTTTTAATTACTAATACTTTTTATTTTCTAACACAAGCTGTTCCATCTGGATTCTTAGCTATTACTAAATTTCTAGCTGCTACACTATAACTTTTACCATCATATGTAACTACATCTTTAAGTGGATTAGCTATCTTATTATTAGTTTTAATTTTTTGTCTTAATTGTGCTGTATTTTTATCTAATTCTGAAGAAGTTACCATTGGTAATGAATGTAGTGTAATATCCTTAAATTGAACTAAATATAAAGGATCTTTATCTTCTCTAAACTTAACAAATACTCCTGTTTCTTCAGACCATGTTCCATAACCTGATTTTTCACCTTTTTGTACATCTAAACATGCCCAAGGTATGAAATATAAATGATTAGGATTTTGTTCTATTACAGGTTTATTATCCCCGTTAAAAAATGAATATTTTTCTATTTCATCAAGTCCTAAACTTATATCTGTTCTAGCTTTATTTACAAATGCTTGTAAACTACTAATAGTACCTTTCTTTCTTGAATCTTCAATAACTGATGTAATACTAGGTATAGCTATCATCATTAAAATTGCTAAAATAATAACAACTGCAATAAGTTCTATTAAAGTAAAACCTTTTTTATTTTTTAACATTTTCTTTATCCTTTCTAATATTATTATAATATCCTAATTAAAAAAAGCAACTAAGTTGCTTTCTTTATTTACATTTGATTATCCATTTGATTATCTAAATATGCTTCATCTTCTTCGTTATTATTTTTGTCTTTATTGTATTTATATGCTCCATAAGCAAGACCTGCTCCACCTAGTCCAAGTAAACCTAAACCTGCTTTTGTGAAATCTTGTCCTAATGTATTATTTCCAAAACTTGTCTTACTATCATCGAAGTCTCCAAATACTGTTCCTACAAAATCACGAGAATTATCATTTAATAATCCAGCTTGGTTAACAGCATCTCCGTTTAATGATTGAGCATTCATGTTGTTACCAACTACATTTCCATCTCCTACTACATTACTAGCATTACCTTTACCATTTACTTCTGCATTTTGACTTGGAGTTGATGTTGGTTTCACTTCTGGTTTAACATCTGAAGTTGATGGTTGTTGAGGATAGTTGTAAGTATTATATGTTGAACTTCCTCCTCCACCTCCACCAGAAAATCCTGATGAACCTGGAACATTATTAACTAAATTAATCTTAGATTGACTAGCTCCTCCAGCAACTTGAAGTTTTGGATTAAATGCTGGTGTTTGTGGTGTTGTATTTGGTGTAGTTTGAGTAATTGTTGATTTCCAATATCTTTCTGTTTGTGATGTAGAAGATGTACCTGTTCCTGTTTGTTGTGGAACTATAACATTAGTTGTACTTCCACCACCTTGTCTTCCTGGATTTGATCCACCACCATTATTTGATCCTCCAGAATGTCCACCACCATTATATGAACCTGCATTATTACTACTATCTGCTACTCTATTTCCTATACCATTACCTTGAGCAGCTATGTTACCAGAGTTCCCATAACCTGCATGCCCAGTATTTCCAACTCCATTATGTCCATTATTATCTCTTCCTGCTCTTTGATAATAATTAGTGTTTATATCTCTACCAGCTGTTTGAACATTGTTTCCATCACCTTGAACTGTAGTAGAATTTTGTCCATCTCCTGCTCCTGTAGCAAGTCCAACATCTTGTAAAGTATTGAATAATTCTGCATTTTGCATACTATCCATTTCTTCTCTTCCAGATAAGACTGCAAGTAAGTAAGAATAATGTTTATTACAAATTTCTTGTAAACCAACTAGTATTTCATTAATTTTAGCAATTAATTCATCTAATTGTTTACCAACTGCTTCATCACCTTTCAAAGCTTTATATTCTTCAATTTCTTTTAGTATTGCTTTATAAGCATCAATTACTGATTCTAAACCTTCTTTAAATTGTATCCTTTTCGTATTTATTTCTTGTAATGATATAACACTATTTCCAGAACCGCTTGTTGCATTTCCATATATAGCCATAATATTTACCTCCAATAACTATTACCTAGTTTACTATCTATTTTTAAATATATCATATTTATTTTAATTTTGCTATTATTTTTAAAACATTATTAATTTTGTACCATTTCTTATGTCAGTTTCCTTTACAGTTAAACTTTCATCATATGGGTTACCAGTCTCTTCATTAAATAATTTACATACTCCCATTTCTTCGAAATATCCATTACTAAGATCAACTATAGCTTTTTCAAGCAAAGCTACAACGTTTACTATTCTTTTATTTATAGGAATTAAAACGTTATAACTTTGTTGAAGAGATGGTAAGAATACTTCGACTAAAACTTTATTATTCATTATTCTTCACCTTCTTTTTTCTTACTTGAAATAAATTTAACTCTTGTAGGTATACCTTTCTTAATAATATATCCATAATCATTAGTTAATGTTTCTCTTAAACTTCTTGGTTCATAAGAGAATTGATAATTTGCTGTACCTATATTATTACCTACATAAATACCTTCTTTAGCATCTATAAAGTTAGTATACCATTCATCATATCTATACTTCTTAATATTTGTAGCAGAATCTATTACTAAGAAATTAAGAGTTTTAGTAAGATTTGCTAAAGCTAACACTTGATTCATTAAAGTCTTATCATCACCTTTACAATTTGCATATATTGAACCAAAATCATTTGTCATTATAAGTATATTAGGTTGATCTTGTAAAACTGAATAATCCATATTAGCATCTTTTAGTTTTTGTGATTGAGATTCTAAATAAGGTTTCAATTGATTTAAAATATTTATAAAGTCTTGAGATACATAGTATTCACTACTTATATGATCCTTAAATTCTCTATTTCCATCCCAAAATTGTAAAGATGTATTTGGTATTTTTTTAATACCTTCTACTAAAGTTTTAGTTAAATCAATCATATTTTCTGTAAACTCACTAGTTAAAGTTGTAAATAATGGTTGATGTAAATCAAATCTTGCATATTCTAATTCGTCTGTAGTTAAACCAAATGATACATCTGATAAAGATGTGAAAGACTCATTAACATCTTCAAGTCTAACAATATCTGGAAGTGTTGGTACTTTCTTAGCTCCTGTTTTATATTTTTCTTTTAAAATTTTAGCTAATTCTTGTACTTTTTCATTTATTAACTCATCTGCTGCAAATCTAGCTGTTTGATATTCATAAGCTTCTCCATCTATTGCAAGTAAACCTCTTGCTACTCCTTTAGATGGTAAAAGTTTAGATCTAATTCCTAAGAAACTTCTATAATCATCAGGATTATTCATTTCTAATGAATATCTAATATTAAAGTTTCTAGAAATAGTACTTCTCAATCCATTTTCTGCAGATGCTCCAACAATTAAAGAAATACCATATTTTTGAGAATCTCTACTTAAAATTTTTAAGTAATCTTCATAGCTTGCAAAACTTTCTAAGAAAGTTTCAACTCCTATAATCATAATTACTATCATAGGCATAGGTTTATCACCATGTTTTAAATAGAATTGGTAATCCCCATTATAATTCTTTAAAATTCTCTTTCTTTCTTCTTTAATTTTATCTATCATCTTAAAGAAGTTTTGAATTTTTTCGCCTTCTGAAGCAACCATAATATCACCGACCATGATATTATCACTATACATTTTTAATGATTCTGTATCAAAATCAAGTACATACATGTTTACTTCTTCTGGTGTATAAGTTTCAGCTAAAGAATAGATTAAACTTCTGAAGAACATATCTTTTCCACTAACTCCAACTATATAAACATTTCCTTTTTCGCTTAATGGAATAGTTAAAATTTCTTGTTTTTGGAATGCAGGTAAATCATATTCTCCTATAACTGGATTTATATAATTATCAACTTTTTGATAATTATATTTTTCTTTTAATTTATCTAAAAATATATCATTAGGTATTCTTTCAAGCCACAACCTCTTAGATTCAAGTTTTTCACTTATTGCTATATTATGTAAGAATTTCATAATGTTAGGTAATTCTTCACCTTGAGCTTTACGTTCTTCTATTAATTCATTATTTATAGTTTTAATGACATTACCTGTTTCATCTAAAAATTCTAATGAATCATCTATTTGTTTAACTACTTTTTCACTTGGAATATATTGTGCTCCAGCCCATGCTGATTGTCCCATTGCAAAAAATTCATCATAACCTACTTGTAAATAGAAACGTCCAGCTTGTTTTAATCCAGCTGCATCAGGTCTTCTAATCATTTCTTTAGAATCTCCTGCATCTTGAACCTTCAAACAAACCCTAAATTTAGAGTTTGACCAAATTTGATCGTTTACTACCCCACCTGGTTTTTGTGTTGCAAGAATTAAGTGAACTCCTAGTGAACGCCCAATACGAGCAGTTGAAATTAATTCATCCATAAAATCTGGTTGTTGACTCTTAAGTTCGGCAAACTCATCGGATATTAGAAGTAAATGTGATATAGGTTCATCAAGTGCACCTGCTCTATAATATTTTTGATATTTATAAATATCCATTGTACTTTCATTAAGTTTATCCCTTGCTTTATTAAATGCTGCTTGTCTTCTCTTAAGCTCACTTTGTATTGATAAAAGTGATCTATTTATTTCAGTAACATCAAGGTTAGTAATTGTACCTATTAAGTGAGGAAGTTTTACTCCTGTTTCTCTATTTTCAAATGCCCCTGCAAGACCTCCCCCTTTATAGTCAATAAGCACAAATTGTACTTCTTCTGGTGAAAAGTTAATAGCAAGGGAAAGTATATAAGTAATAATAAACTCTGATTTACCACTCCCTGTCATACCTGCTATAAGTCCATGAGGTCCATGATATTTTTCATGTAAATCTAATTTAAATAATTCTCCATTAGTACCTACTCCTATAGGAACTCCTAACGATACAACTGGATTATTTTTCTTCCATCTATTAAGTGGATTTAGTTGATCTATCATACCTGCTTTATATAAACCTAAAAAGCTTATCATATCTGGTAATGAATATTCTCCACCAGTTGCAGCTATTGGAATATTAGCTAACTTTTTACTAACAAGCTCAATATTATAATCAGCTTTATCTTGAATAAAGTTTTTTTGTCTATTAGTAAGCATTTCTGAACCAAATAAAGTTGATGACTTATCTCCAAGAGAAATAAATGCTCTTGTTTTAGATGGTACATTACTTAAATTTTCTCCTGATATTAAAATACTAAATCCCATATTAATTGGATTATTTACAATATCACTTATTATTTGTAAATCTTTAGCGTATTTAAAATTATCAGTAATAATAACATAATATGGTAAATATCTTTTATAAACAGTTGCAGCATCATCTCCATTAAATTTTATAGCTTCTCCTGTTTCAGGATTAGTAGATCTCTTCTTTAAATCCTGTTCTAATATAAAAGATATTTCTTTCATTTCATCTAGTGAAAATGCTACATAACGCTTATCGTGACTATCATTCCAACAATGAGGTAAACTTTTAGTAAAATCCCAATTTTCTTTGTTATCTTCACTACTGAATATTATTATCTTTAAATCTCTATAACTATGAAAAGTTATCATTTGTAAAATCAAATTATTGATAAATTCTCTAGATTGTATCTTTTTACCTTCTATAGCTATAACATTTTTTCTAATTAATGACTCTGTAATAGGTACATCGTAAAGTATTTTCGATGCACTTATCATATCATTCATATAATTAGCTAAATCACCATCACTATTAGAATCTCCTCCACTAGAGTCTATTTCTAATTCAATATTTTTATTACCAAGTCCAAGTCTTAAGTTTAAGAAATCGTTGTGTGATAGATCTCTTTCCCAAAGTCTTCTATTTCTACTTTTTATAATACTTTCACATTCATTTAAACTAACATTGTTATCTAATAACGAATCTCTTTGTCCTTGACCTATAAGAGCTATTTGTTTTCTTTTTGTATCAATATACTCTTTATATTTTTTAGTCATATCTTTAATATTTTGGGCAAGCATCTTCTTTTCATATTTACGAGTTAAAAATGGCCATAAGAATGTACCTGCCATCATAGTAGAAGACATTAAAAGTTGAGGGAATACACTCATCAATTCTGCACCTTGTGCAAGACGAGATACTACATTAAATAGTGTACCAACTGAAGCCATACCCATAGTAACCATAGGTCCTATAACAAGTATTGCAGGTCTTTCCTTATTTTGAGGAAAACTTGGTGGATTATTAACCTTTATTTTTGTAGTCATTATATTAGATTTAAATCTAGGACTTCTTGAAAAATATTCATCTTCAGTATAAAGTTCTACTAAGGCTGGATCAACATCTTTTACTTTAGGTCTATTTTCAGATTCTTTTTCTAAATTTTTACTTAATAAATAATTAGTATTTATTCTAACTTGATTCTTAGGATTATTTATAATAAGTAATTTACCTAGTACTATAATTCTAAGTCCCATAATAAATACTACATCACCATTTTTTATAACTTTAGAACTAACTCTTTTATTGTTAACATAAGTACCAAATTGTGATGACAAATCATTAATTATCCAATTACCACCTTGATAAATAAGTTCGTTATTAGTATCTTTTATATTTAAATTACTATAAATAATAGAAGCATCTGTTGCTTTACCAATTTTAAGTCTTACATCTCCTGTTGCTTCATATACTTTAAAACTTTTATCAAAAACATCAGAAGTATAAATAAAAGATAAACTATCTTTACCATATTCTTTTAAAGAATAAAAAGTATTATTTTCTAAGAACACGCTTTTTAAAGCTTGGGCATTAAAAATAATAGTAGTTTCAGAATTACTAGTCATTTCCCATTTATCATCTAAAGCTTTTATATTAATTACATTTCTAGCTTCTTCATCATTATTATCAGTAATCCAATAATTTCCTGCTTTTTTCTTTGGTAAATCAAAATTAATAATATTGTCTTTTGTAATATATGAAACTCTCATTTATAATCCCCTATTCTATCTATTCTTTTTAATTATAGAAAGTTTTAGCATATTTTTCAATAGTTATAGCCAAAGAAAAAAACAGATTAAAAAATCTGTTTATAATACTTCTTTTAATAAATGATTTAGTTCTACTGCATATTCTAAAGGTAATTCTTCTTTAAATTCACTTAAAAATCCTAAAATTATTAAATTTTCTGCCATGTCTTTAGATATTCCTCTAGTCATTAAATAAAATAATTTATTATTATCTATTTTTGATATAGTAGCTTCATGTTCTATTGATGATGATGAATTTAAACAAATATTATTAGGATAAGCATCACTTCTAGAATCCTTATCTATTAATAAACTATCACATTTTATCATAGCACAAGAATTATCTGCATCTTTTTTAATAACTGTCTTACCTCTATAATTAGCTATACCTTCTCCTTTAGAAATACTTTTAGATATCATTTTACTCTTAGTGTTTTTACCAATATGTATCATATTACTTCCACCCTCTTGTATTTGATTATCTCCTGCAAGAGAAACTGATACACATGTACCACTAGAATTGTCCCCTTTTAAAACACAAGATGGATATTTCATAGTAACTTTAGATCCTATATTACCATCTATCCAAATCATCTCAGCATTTTCTTCTACTAAAGCTCTTTCTGTAACCATATTAATTACATTATTAGACCAATTTTGAACAGTAGTAAATCTAAAAGAAGAATTTTTACCTACATAAACTTCTACATTAGCTGCATGTAAAGAATCTAGAGATGTTATGGGAGCAGTACATCCTTCTATATAACTTGCTTTCGAATTATCATCTATTATGATTAGAGTTCTTTCAAATTGGCCTAAATTTTCAGTATCTATTCTAAAATAACTTTGTAAAGGTCTGTTTAAAATTGTATTTTTAGGTACATAAATAAATGATCCTCCACTAAAAAGAGTTGAATTTAATGCTGAATATCTATGTTCATCATTTTTTATTAGTTTACCAAGATATTTTTTTACTAAATCTGAATGATTTTTAATAGCATCTTCTATAGAACAAAAAATAATATTCTTATCTTCTAATTCTTTTTTTAAACTTTGGTATACCATTTCACTTTCGTATTGAATACCCATTCCACCTAAATATTTTTCACTAGAAGTAACACCTAATTCATCCATTTGACACTTAATATTTTCTCTAACATTTTCCCAATTAGTAACAGATTTCTTATCTTCATCATATTTATATAAAGTCATATTATCTAAATCAATATTAATCTTAGGTCCAAAATTAGGT
>CAJPPJ010000027.1 GCA_905372515.1 uncultured Eubacteriales bacterium | reverse complement strand
TTAAAATTAAATTTAAAAGAAACTACATCTATTTTAGGTCCTAATCTTTTAAATATTAGAAAATTAGATAAAAAATACGAATGTAGTATTACTTTAAAATATAAAAAAGATGAAAATTTAGATAAGATTATCAAATTTCTAAAGAGTTATTATAATAAAGATAGATATGTTTCTTTTGATATAGAATTTATTTATTAATATAAAAAGGAGAATAAAATGAAAGATAAAAATACGTTTTATATAACAACACCGATATATTATCCTAGTAAAGAATTTCATATAGGACATTGTTATACAACTGTTATAGCAGATAGTTTAGCTAGATTTAATAGACTTAAGAAAAAAGATGTAATATTCCAAACAGGTACAGATGAACATGGTCAAAAGATAGAAAAAATAGCTAAAGAACAAAATAAAGAACCTAAAGAATATGTAGATAAAATAGTAGAAAACACTAAAGAACTTTGGAATAGTTTAGATATATCTTACGATAAATTTATTAGAACAACTGATGAAGAACATATAAAAAATGTGACAAAAATATTTAATAAATTATACGAAAATGGTGATATATATAAAGGTAATTACGAAGGATTATACTGTACTCCATGTGAATCATTCTTTTCTAAAGAAGAGTTAGATGAAAATAATAAGTGTCCAGATTGTCATAGAGAGGTATCTTTAGTTAAAGAAGAAGCTTATTTTTTTAGACTTTCTAAATATCAAGATAAATTATTACAATTTTATGAAGAACATCCTTTGTTTTTAGAACCTCTTTCTAGAAAAAATGAAATGATTAATAATTTTATAAAACCAGGTTTAAAAGATTTATGTGTATCTAGAACTTCTTTTAATTGGGGTATTCCTGTTAGCTTTGATAAAAAACATGTTATATATGTATGGATAGATGCTTTATCAAATTATTTAACATCACTTAATTATCCAAGTGAAAAAGAAATGTTTGATAAGTACTGGCCTTGTGATATTCATTTAGTAGGTAAAGAAATAGTTAGATTTCATGCTATTATTTGGCCAGCTATACTTATGAGTTTAGGTATAGAATTACCTAAGAAAGTATTTGGTCATGGATGGTTAGTAATTAATAATGAAAAGATATCTAAATCTTTAGGTAATTATAAAAGTCCTAAAGAATATATAGATAAATACGGAAAAGATGCTATTAGATATTTCTTATTAAGAGAAATAGTACTTGGAAAAGATGGTAATTTTAGTGAAGAATTACTTATCAGTAGAACAAATTCTGATTTAGTAAATAACTTAGGTAACTTAGTTAATAGAACTATAGTAATGGCTAATAAATATTTTGATAAAGAAATAAAATTTAGTAAAAATTATAATCCAGTAGATCAAGAATTAATTTTAAATACTAATGATTTATTTGATAAAGTTAATAATTTTGTTAATGATTTAAAAATAAATGAAGCATTAGAAGAAATCTTTAAATTATTAGATAAATGTAATAAATATATAGATAAAAATGAACCATGGAATTTATATAAAAATAATAATTTAGAGAGATTAGAAGATGTTTTATATATAATTTTAGAAAATATAAAAGTAGTATCTATTTTACTTGAAGCTTTTATACCAAGCACATCTTTAAGACTTAAAAAAATGATAAATAAAAATAATGTCAATATTAAAGATATAAAATTTGATGAAGAATCAAGTTATAATGACTTAAATACATACATTTTGTTTGAAAGAATTAAGTAACTGAGAATTTACATATTACAATGTAAATTTTTTATTATGCTTGATTATATATTTTATAATTCTATATTGAAGTTATAAGAGGTTAGTTTTATCATGAATATTAAATTAAATAAAATAAAAATAAGTTTAGTTTTTTCTTCATTATTGTTTTGATTGTTATTTAGTTTTATAAATGTAAAAGCTCTTGATTATTCTAAAACTTATGAACAAGCATTCCCTGATAAAGAATTTAGAAAATTAATACTTACTTGTATTAAATATAATGTTTGTAACTATAATAGTGAGCCTTATTTAAAGGTTAATCCGGGATTGTTTGCTTTAGTAAAACAAGCAGCTTATTATGATGAAGATCCTATAAGAACTGCTAATGTTGATGAAAATTTAATAAATAGTATGGAATCGTCTCTTTTAAATAAATCTGATTTAGATAAAATCACATATTTACTTAGTTCTAAAAATGGTGATCCTTCTAAAATGTACAGTTTAAAAGGTATAGAATATCTTACAAATCTTGAATACATAGCTTTTGAAAATATATCGACAAAAGAAATAGATTTAAGAGAAAACAAAAAATTAATTGGAGTAGCTTTTCCAACTAATGTTACTTCTCCAAGTTCAAGTCATTATGCTCCATATGATTATACTTCTAAAATAGATTATCCACTTCCACTTAAAAAAGCAATACTGGAACGTGTTAATGTAGAAGGAATAGCTTCTTTACAAGGAATAATGTATACATTAAATTCTGATATAAATAATAAGATTAATTTGAATTCTAATCCTCAAATTAAAGAAATAATAATAGTAGATTCTAATTTAACAAATATTGAATTTAATTCAGCTTCTCAACTTGATAGAGTTATTTTATATAGAAATTCATTATCTGAAGTTACAATAGCAGAAAAAATACAAGCAAATGATTTGAAAAATAACTTTTATATGTGGAATCAAAAATTTAAAGTAGCTATAAATATAAATGAAGATATGAAAATTTCTTTCAAGTTTTCATTTGATTTAGCAAATAAGATAGGGTGGAATGGTAACTATATATTTAAAGCATTTATTCCATCTCCTGATGTTACTAAAAATAATGATACTTATGAATTTAAAAATATTAAATTAGGTAGTAATTTATTTGAAATAAAGATGCCTGAAGTATATCAAATAAAATATAGTGGAATATTAGAAATTGAAGTATCAAAAAATAATACAAATAATATAAGTAAAAATCCTAAAACAGGTATTAAGACATTTGTATTAATAACAAGTTTTATATTTTTAATAAGTTATGTTATATTTAAATATATTAATAAACATAAAAAATATATAAAATAAGAGAAAGAGGAGAAAAGTATGAAAAAAATTAATAAATTATTACTAATAGTAGTTGGAGTATTTATAGTACTAAGTTTTAATGTAATAAAAGTAAATGCTTTAGATTATTCTAAGACATACGAACAAGCATTTCCTGATAAAGAATTTAGAAGATTAGTACTTATTTGTGTTAATTATAATATTTGTGATTATAGTACTGATAATTATTTAGCTAGTAATTGGGGATTACATTATTTAGTTAAGCACAATATTTCTGGAAATTACGTTAATCAAAATCAAACTGTAAATATTCCTATAAATGAAAGTTTAATAGAGAGTAAAAAAACAGAAGTTTTAAATAAAGCACAATTGGATAGAATTACTTATTTAATGAATTCAACAGGTGGTAATCCACAAAATATCAAAAGTTTAAAAGGTATAGAATATCTTACTAATTTAAAACAACTAGCTTTTGAAAAAATAGGTACTAAAGAAGTAGATTTAAGTCAAAATAAAAATTTAGTTCATGTAGCATTAACTTCATCATTTTCAAATTATTTTCATTCTTATCAAGGAAGTCCTTCAGGAGAATTAGATGTTGCAACTTTAGAAAAAGTAAATACTAAGGGTTTACCAAAAATAGAAGGTTTAATGTTAACATTAAATAAAAATAAAAGAAATACTTTGGATTTATATGATTTAGAAACATTAAAAGAACTTATAGTGAATGACTCTAATTTAGTTGATATTAAATTAGAACCAAAAGCTGAATTCACAAAGCTTGAATTAAATATGAATTCTCTTCAAAATATAACTATTCCAGATAATACTAATATAGATAATGCTAATATGTTTTTTCAAAAATTTAAGATGACAATAAAAGTAAATAGTGAACAAGAAATACCATTTAAATTATCATTAAATTTTCCTACAACAGTAGAACATAATGGTAATATTCATAAATTTCATATAGATCCTGATAATAACCCAGTAACTAGTGATACTAATGGTAATTATGAATTTAAGTCACTTAACCTAGGAAATAATGTTTATAAAATAAACATGGTAGTACCTTCTGACAATACAAAATATACTGGATTATTAGAAATAAATGTAGAAAAAGATAATAGTTTACCACCAATACCAACACCAGGTAACAATAATAACAATGGTAATCAAACAAATAACAATATAAATAAAAATCCTAAAACAGGTATTAAAACATTTACAATAATAATATTTTTAATAGTTATTAGTAGTTGTTTAATATATAAATATAAATTAAAAAAGAAAACTTACATGTAAAAAAGTAAGTTTTTCTTTTTTAATATTTACAAAAATAATTTTAATAGTTATATTATTAATAATAGAGTAGAGTACTTTATTGTTTTTGTGAGAATGAAAATATGAATATGAAAAAATATACTAAATACTTTTTAATAATATTTATTTCTTTAGTAGTGTTAAGTACTAAAGTAAAAGCATTAGATTATTCTAAAACTTATAAAGAAGCGTTTCCTAATAAAGAGTTTAGAAAATTAGTTTTATCATGTATACATTACAATATGTGTCATTATGCTACGAATCATGATTTAGATTTAGATAAAAATAAAAATGCTTATTATATTTTAAAAATAATAAATGAAAAAAATGATCCAGTATTTAATAAAGAAATAGAAGAAGATGTAATTGAAGCTAAAGAAAATGATACATTAGATAAAAATGCTTTAGAAAAGATTCAATATCTTTTTAATTTCAAAAATACTGATCCTTCAAAAATGAAAGATTTAAAAGGAATAGAGTATCTTACTAAATTGGAAATAATAGCACTTAAAAATATAGGAGCTAAAACAATAGATTTAAATGAAAATAGAGGGTTAAAACATATAATACTTCCTAAAATAGATTATGATTTACCAAATGATGGAAGTATATTTGAATATCCTCATTATATGGGTGAAAATGTTGATGCTACTTTAGAAGATATCAAAATAAATAGATTAGCTTTAGTTAGAACTTTAATTTTAAATTTAAATAACAAAACTATTAATAAAGTTGATGTTAGTTTATCAAAATACTTATCAGATTTAGCAATAGATGATTCTAATTTAGTAGATTTAAAGATTAAACCTGGTTTAACAACACTTAAGAACGTATCTTTAACATATAATAGTCTAAATCATATAAATTTACCTACAAATATTCAATATACAAACTTTAGAGCAGGTAATCAAAAAATACAAATGAAAATTGAACTTAATAGAGATGTAGATTTAGAAAATTTTGATTTAGATTTAGATATTTATTTTACTTTTAAAAAAGCTAATAATTTAGGTGCACCAATGTTTTTTAGTCCAGAGCTTCCACATTTACCAACAGATGCTATATCTACATCACTTGGTAGATATCAATTAAAAAATTTAAATGTAGGAGAACATAAATATTCTTTTATGGGAGTTATAGAAGATTATGATAATTGGGGTGGGACTTTTGAATTAGAAGTAACTAAAATTTCAACTCCACCAAGTATTCCACCACATTTACCACCTTTAACTCCACAAATTAAAGAAAACCCTAAAACAGCAGTTATTAACTTAAATTTACAATTAACTATAGTTTTGTATTTAAGTATAATTATATACTTTAGTATTTCTTTATTACAAAGAAAAAATTATTTATAAATAAAAAAAATATTTACTTTTTAGTAAATATTTTTTATGTTATACTTCTTTTAGGGAATAAACAACAATGGAAATAGTAATTGATAATTTAAAAGTCTCTTATAACCAATATGGTGAAGGTAAAAATATAGTTTTACTTCATGGTTGGGGTCAAAATAAAGAAATGATGGATTTACTTGGTAAAAAGTTAGATGGATATAAAATAACTTCAATTGATTTACCTGGATTTGGTAAAAGTGATGAACCTAAAAAACTTATGACAGTATATGATTATGTTCACTTTTTACATAAGTTGATAGAAAAATTAAATTTAAAAGATATTAGTCTTATAGGTCATTCTTTTGGTGCTAGACTTTCTTTAGTTTATGCTAGTATTTATAAAGTAGATAAAGTTATATCTTTAGCAGGACCTATATATAAGAGTGAAGTAGATAAAACTTTAAAGGTAAGAGTTTTAAAATTTCTAGGTAAAATACCATTTTTAAAACCTATAAAAGAATGGTTTAAAAATTTTATAGGATCTAGTGATTATAAAAATAGTAGTGAAATTATGAGACAAGTATTAATATCTACTATTAATACTAGTGTAGAAGAAGATATGCTTAAAATAAAAATACCTACGCTTCTTATTTGGGGGACCAAAGATGATGCAGTAGATGTAGAAGATGCAAGAAAAGTAGTAGAAAAAATGCATGATGCAGCTTTAATTGAATTTGCTGGCTTGACTCATTATGCTTATTTAGAAAATTTAACTCAAGTAGTTAATATTATTAAAAATTTTATATAGAGGTGAAAAATGAAAATATATATAATCTCTCTTGGGATATTAATAGTAATTTATAATTTATGTATATCTAAAAGATCAATACATATGCTTCAACAAAATATGTATAATGAAAACAATAGATATTTTAAATGGATATTTAAAAATATAAAAGAAACTTTTAGATTTGATATCGTATCATTAATTTTTGTAGTTTTAGCAGTAGTTTTAAATATGCAAATTTTACTCGCTTTATCTTTAATTTTTTATGTAGTTAGTTTTTGCTATTATAGATATTTAAAAAAATTTGAACAAAATAAAAAGCCATTAGTTATTACTGCTAGAGTTAAAAGATTTATTGCTACTTTAGTAATTATTAATTTAATCTTTTTAGGGTTAACTATATTTGTTAATAATTATTTTTTAATAGTTTTAGCAATTATATCTAGTCTTAACTTTTATTTAATTGGTCTAGTAAATATTATTAACTATCCGGTCGAAAAATTAGTATTTTTATACTATAAAAACAAAGCTAAGTCTAAACTTAGAGATATGGATAATTTAAAAATAATTGGTATTACCGGAAGTTATGGTAAGACAAGTTGTAAAAATATCTTAAGAGATATATTAAGTGGAGCTTATAATACATTAGAAACTCCAAGATCTGTAAATACATTAAATGGTCTTATGATAGTTATAAATAACACATTATCTAAATTTGATGAAGTATTCATAGCAGAAATGGGAGCTTATGCAAAAGGTGATATAAAAGCTCTTGCTAATTTAGTTAAACCTAAATATGCTATTATAACTAGAATTGGACTTGCACATCTATATACTTTTGGAAGTGAAGAAAATATATTAGAAGCTAAGATGGAACTTGTTGAATCATTACCAAGAGATGGTGTAGCAGTACTTAATAGAGATGATCATAAACAAGTAAGTTACCATATAAAAAATAACTGTAAAGTACTATGGATAGGAATAGATACTAAAGATGAAGTAGATGTTAAAGCAAGTAATATTAAAAGTAATAAACAAGGTATTAGTTTTGATGTTAAGTTTAAGGGTGATGAAAATATTTATAAATTTAAAACAAAATTATTAGGTATACATAATGTGTATAATATTTTATCTTCATTAGCACTTGCTAACAGCTTTAAAATTGATAAGAAAAAGTTAGTTGAAAGTGTAGCGAGAATAAAACCTATAGAACATAGATTAGAAATTAAAAAAATAGCTAATTTTTATCAAATAGATGATGCTTTTAATTCTAATCCAGTTGGTGCAAATAATGCATTAGAAGTGCTTGATTCTATGCCTGGTGAAAAGATAGTAGTTACTCCAGGAATGATAGAACTTGGTGATTTAGAATATAGTGAAAATAAAAAATTTGGAAAACATATTGCTAAAGTAGCAGATAAAGTAATTTTAGTAGGTGAAAAAGTAACTAAAGCTATAAAAGAAGGTTTAGAAGAAGAAGAGTTTAACAAAGATAATTTATATATAATTAACGATGTTAAAGAAAGTTATAAAATGATTCAAAACTTTAAAACAGATAAAGATATATATGCTTTATATGAAAATGATTTACCTGATACTTATGTAGAAAAAGGAGATAAAAAATGATTAGATTAGGAGTTATATTTGGAGGTAAAAGTGTAGAACATGAAGTAAGTATTATTACTGCAGTTCAAGCTATGAATAAGATTGATAGTAACAAGTATGAAATAATACCAATTTATGTTACTAAAGAATTAGAATTTTATACAGGTTATCCTTTAAGAGAAATAGATAATTATAAAGATTTAAGTTTACTAAAAAGAAATACTAAAAAAGTACAAATAGTAAGAATTAATAATCAAGTATATTTACAAACTTTAGGTTGGTTTAAAAGATTAATAAAAGAAGTAGATGTAATATTTCCTATAGGACATGGTAGTTACTTAGAAGATGGATCTTTACAAGGAATGGTAAAAATGTTAGATATACCTTGTGTATCTAGTGATCAATTAGCATCTGCTATTGGACAAGATAAAGTTGTTCAAAAACTTATGTATAAAGCTAGTAACATACCTACAAGTAATTTTGTTTGGTTTTATGACTTTGAATTTATTGATAATAAAGAAAGTATTTTAGAACAAATAAAAAAATTAAACTATCCTGTTATTGTCAAACCTGCAACTTTAGGGTCTTCAGTTGGTATTAAAGTAGTAAAAAGTGAAGAAGAAATAGTAGATGCTATTAATCAAGCTATAGAATATGATAAAAAGATTATAGTAGAAGAAGTTATTAAGAACTTAAAAGAAGTTAATATTTCTATTTTAGGATCTCAAGAAAACTTTGAATTATCTGTTATAGAAGAAGTAGGTAGTAAAAATGATTTTCTTACATATGAAGATAAATATATAAATGGTTCTAAATCAAGAAAAGGTATGGCTAATTCTTCAAGAATAATACCTGCTAATATAAATGAAAAATTAGCAAATGATGTAAGAACAATAGCTAAAGAAGTATATAAAGTTATTGGACTTTCTGGTGTTGTAAGACTTGACTTTTTAATAGATGAAAACAAAGAAAAAGTTTATATGAATGAAGTAAATACTATACCAGGGTCATTATCATTTTATTTATGGGATAAAACTAATAAGACTTATACAGAAGAATTAGATGAAATGATTAGTACTAGTATTAGAGAATATAAAAAAGAAAGTAAGAAGATAAGAACATTTAAAACTAATATATTAGAAGGATTTAGTGGTTTAAAAGGATTAAAGGGAATTAAGAAGTAAAATATTTTTGGGGGATAAAATGAATAAAAATATGGATGATTACTTTAAATATGTCGGCTTAGTTAATTTAGAATTTAATAAAAAATTATCATCATCCAAATTATCAGAAGTCAAAGATATTTTATTTTCTCCAAATACTATTAAACATATTGAATTTAAAGATAATGTATTTAAAGAAGATGTAACAAATATTAAGTACTATTTAGAACTTTCTCCTTATATAGTAGATTTTAGAGTGGAAAAAGATATTTTAACTGATAATCAAACTATTAAAGAAGAATTAAGTAAATTAAATTATTTAAATCCTAATACTTGGAATATATCTTATATAGAAAAAAATAATAATTATAAAGTTACTACTATAGTTAAATATAAGCTTATATTAGAAACATTAAATCTTTTACAAAGTAAATTTAAAGAAGATTTCTCTATTATTGATAAAGTTAAAATAATATATAATTATTTAACTAAATTTAAAGAAGATAAAAATCAAGAGCAACTAGACGATGTATTTATGTTAAGAAAAGCTAATATGAAGTCTTTGAATCGAGCTTTTAAATATATTTTAAATTATTTTGATATAAAAGCAGAAGTAATAAAAAAAGATGAACATTATTTAACTTATATTTATATTGATGATGATAAATATAATATTTATGGATATTATTTATTTAATCCATATTTAGATTTAGATAAGTTAAGAATATCTAGTATATATAAAGAACTTAAGTATAAAAATTTTTTACTATCTAAAGAAGAATATTTATTACTAAATGATATTAATATTAAATCATCAACTGGTAAAATAATAGAAGAAGAGA
>CAJPPJ010000026.1 GCA_905372515.1 uncultured Eubacteriales bacterium | reverse complement strand
TAATATGCCTGAGCGTAATCTGTTCATGAAAGGGATGCTTTCATGGCCGGGTGGGCGTATGGATATTATCGAATACCGCCGTCAGGCACGTGTCGATGGAAGCAGCAAATTTAACGGCTGGAAATTGTGGAATTTGGCTTTGGAAGGTATTACCAGTTTTTCAACTGTGCCGTTGCGGGTATGGACTTATTTGGGCGTATTGATAGCATTGGTTGCTTTTTTGTACGGGGTATGGATTATTGGCCGGACGCTGATTTATGGCAGCGATGTGGCGGGTTATCCATCTTTGCTGGTATCAGTATTGTTTATGGGTGGCATACAGCTTATCAGTATTGGTGTGCTGGGTGAGTACATCGGTAGGATTTATATTGAAACCAAAAATAGGCCGCGTTATATTTTGAAGAAAAAAAATTAAATTCTTATGAATCTATAGTATATTACAAAAATATAACAGAATCTTTAAAAAATGATGTTATTGAATTAGAAAAAGAGTATAAAGAAAAAGTAAAAATAAAAGTACTTGATCAAACTGATAAATATATTTCAGAAATTAAAGAAGTCAAAAACATTAAATATTTGATTTTTGGTGTTAAAGAAATAGATGTAAAAACTGCTAAAGAATTACTAGATAATATATCTAATCAAATAGGTGAAATTTTTATATTTATAGTAATTAAAAATGAAGATTCATTAACATTTGTAGCTAAGTCAACTAATAAGCTATCTGCAGTAGATTATTTAAAATACTTTGCAAATATTACAAGTGGTAATGGGGGAGGTAATAATTTACTTGCAACAGGTGGTACTAAAGAAGCTATTAATATAGAAAAAGTAATAAAACAATTGGAAGAAAAATTAATAGAAGATACTAATAAATAATAGTATATAATTTTAGCAATATTCAAAATAAAAATAAATACTATATTAAACATATTAAAATTATATAATTATAAAAAAAATTGGTTATATCAGAAAAATATTTAGGAGATAAATATGCAAAAAAATAATAATCATAAACTTAAAAGTCAAATATTTTACGAGGAAAATTTTAATATTAACCTAGTTAATTCAGAAAATGTTGAATATGCTTTTTCTCAAGCGATATTTTATTTAGAATATTTAATTTTAGATGAAGAATATAGTTATTTAAAACCAGATATAAAAAAAATACTAAATTATGTAAAAAAATGGTTAAAAGTATATATTAAACAAAGAACTTTAGTATATATAGAACATAAAGAATTAATTAAAGTATATACTGATATACAAGAATTATATTATAAAAAAGAAGTTAGTTATCCAATAAAAATACGTGTTATAATAGATTGGATTTGGGCTATAATATGCCTTAGAAAAACAGAAATCGATATAATATAAAAAATATATAATCTATTTATAGAAAAGGATGATTTTATGTATAATAGTGATGATGATATGCCAGAAGAAGTAGAATATGATGGATATACATTTTCTAGAGATTATAAAGGCAGATATGTTAATAATAAAGGGGTTGCTATTGAAGTATATGTTGATAGGTCTGGAAAAGTTCATTTAAATGCATATGATGGAGATCCAAGAGATGATGAACATTCTTCACTTCATTTTAATTTGAAATATACAGAAAAAGATGGAAAAGAAACAGCTGAATATGATACTCATTATCATAATGATGATAGAAGCGAAAAAGAAGAAAGTAGTGGAATTTGTTATTTAACTACTGCTTGTATGAAATATTTAAAAAATGATTTTGATGATAATTGTTATGAATTAACTACTTTGAGGAAGTTTAGAGATAAATATGTATCACAAGAAGATGTAGAACACTATTATGAAATTGCTCCTAAAATAGTAGATACAATAGATAATTCAAAAAATAAAGATAAAATATATAATGACATATATAAATATGTTATTATGCCTTGTATACATTTTATTGAAAACCAAGAATATCAAGAAGCATATGATAGATACAAAATTAGTAGTATGGTGTTAGAAAATAACTTTTTACCAAAAGCGAAAGTTAAAACGTTAGCAAAAAATAAATAAAAGAAAAACTAAAAATGATATATAAATATATCATTTTTTTGTTATAATGAAATTGGTGAGATAATGGATTACGTATATTCTTTAATAAGTGATGACAAAATAGTAATAGATTACAATTTAGATATATTAAAAGATAAATATAAAGATTATGAAATAGAAAAAATAGATTATAATACAAAATCACTTGAAGATTTAATTATTGTACTAGATTCATATAACTTTTTAATACCAAATAAATTTGTAATTCTTTATAATTTTAAAACTAAAGATTTAAAATCATCATCAAAATTTATTAAATATTTAGAAAATCCTAATCCAAACAGCATTCTGTTAATGTTATGTGACAAAGAAGATTCTTTAATAAAAAAATATACTAAAATTTTAGATGATAAAATAAATATTTATTCATATATAGATGAAAATTACAATATAGATAATAGTACTAAAAAATTTTTAATAGATTATGTTGGAAATGAAAATTATAAAATTATAAATGCATTAAAAAATATTAAAGATTATAAAAATGACAATAGTAAGCAAACTATAGATGATATAAAAAAAATAGCAGTTAAAGATTTAAATATTAATATATTTAATTTACTTGATATGATAGGTAAAAAAAATATAGATAAAGCTTTAGATATCTTAAATGATTTAAAAAATAATAAAAATATGGAAATTTTACATATAATTTATCAAATAGCAGAACAATTTAGAATTTTATTAAAATATAAATTATATAAAGAACAAAATATGAGTAATAGTGAAATATTAAAAGAATTAGCTATAAATAAATATAGATTCGATAAGATAATAGAAAATGATTATTTATATGAAAATAAAGAGCTAGTAATTTTATTAAATAAACTAGCAGATATAGAAATAAAGTTAAAAACTGGTAAAAGTTATGAAGCTGAATTGGAGGTAATTATTAGAAATTTATGAAAACAATTAAGGATATATTTAATATAGATAGTAATATCGAAGTAAAAGATATTAAAATTAATTCAAAAGCAGTTAATCCTGGTGATATATTTGTTTGTGTTAGTGGTGTTAATTTTGATAGACATGACTTTATAGATGAAGCAGTTACTAATGGTGCTAGTGCTATAGTAGTAAGTAAGGATATTAAAAGAGATGATGTAATAGTAGTTAAAGTAGATGATACAGATGAAGAAATGCCTAAAATAGCTAGAAAGTTATATGATTATCATGAAGGGGATTTTAAATTATTTGGAGTTACTGGAACTGATGGTAAAACTAGTACAGCTATAATTTTATCTACTTTAATTGGTAATGATATATGTGGATATGTAGGAACAAATGGATATTCTTGTAGTAAATTTGAGAAAGAAACTCATAATACAACACCCGATGCTGATTTAATGTATAAATACTTTAAAGAATTAAAAGAAGCAGGTTGTAAATACATAGTTATGGAAGTATCTAGTGAAGCATCATTTAGAAAAAGACTTAGAAATTTATATTTTGATGCACTTATATTAACTAATGTAACTAGAGATCATTTAAATGTTCATAAAACATTAGAAAATTATATTGAATGTAAAAAAGAAATATTTCATCATTTAAAAGAAGATGGTATAAGTATCTTAAATAAAGATGATAAATTATATAATGAATTTAAAAAGATTAACAAGATTAATTATAGTTATGGAAAAGATGCTGATTTGAGCTTTAAAAACATCAAATATTTTGATCATTCTACTAAATTTGACATAATATATAACAATAATAAAACTCATATAAATTCACCTCTTGTAGGTAAATTTAATGTATATAATTTATCTGCTGCTATTTTATTATGTGAAAAACTAAATATAAATTATAAGAACAATATTAAAAATATTTCTATACCTGGTAGAGTTAATTTTATTAATATGGGACAAAATTACAAAGTAGTTATTGATTATGCTCATACAGTAAATGCAATTAAAAATGTTTTAAGTTTAGCTGACAATTTAAAAGTAAATAGAAAAATTGTAGTAACTGGTATGGCAGGAAGTAGAGATAAAGGTAAAAGACCAATAGTAGGGGAACTTTTAAGTGAAAAAGCTGATTTATCAATTCTTTGTTTTGATGATCCTGCTAATGAAGATCCACTAGACATTATTAAAGAAATAATAACAGGATTTAAAAATGATCACTATATAATAGAAGTAGATAGAAAAAAAGCTATAAAGAAAGCTATGGACTTAGCTAAAAAAGATGATATTATATTTATCTTAGGAAAAGGAAATGAAAAGAGTCATAAATGCATTACTGGTCCTATAGTAATGAATGATGAAGAAGAAGTTAGAAAAAATTTAAGTTAATTTAAAAGGGAGTAAAAAATGAAAAAGTTTATTAAAATACTAGTAATTTTATTTATAACAATTTTAGGAAGTTTTAATGCATTAGCTTTAGAAGTTAAAAGTTTAAACAATGAAACAAATATTGATGTTATAAAAGAAAAAGAAAGTATTTTATTATTAAAAACTGAAATAATTAATGAAAAACATGAAAATGATACCTATATTAGAAATTATAGAAATGTTTTAATAAAATATTCTAATAAAAAAGAAATATTTAAAATCAATTTTCCTCCCAAAAGTGTAAAATCAAATAAAAAAGCTATTTATCAAATGCCTAAATCTTTTATATATAATGATAATAATACTTATTATGTTTTAGAAAACACTGATACTAACTTTTTTTCAATAACTAAAGTTTCTTCTAGTGGAAAAATAGAATATACAAAGAATTTTTCAGGTAATGTTAAAAATATTAAAAGTATTACAGACACAGAATTATTATTAGTAGGTGGAACCCCAGCTTTCTTATTAAAAATAGCAAAAAATACAGGTGAAGAACTACAAAAAAATTTGGAAGAAAATCCATCTGTATTTAATGATTTTTTAGTAAATGAAAATTATTTTTTATTAGCAGGAGAAGATACTGTAAATAAAGAATCACTTATGATTAAATATGATTTTTCTTTAACTAAGCTATTTACTATGTCTTTAGGATATAAAGAATTTACTCAAATTATTCCAAGTAAGAATAACGATTACTTTTTACTTGGTGAAAATAATTATGGAGGAATACTAACAAAATATTCTAAAAAAGAAAGAATTCTTTTTCAAAAAGACAAAGATAAGAATGTTAATGCTAAAGTATTAACTATATCAGAACAAAATGATGAGATTATTATATTTACTTATTTAAAGAAAGAAAAAATGTTAGAAATATCAAAATATAATAAATCTAAATTAATTTCAAGAAAATTAATTTCATCTGACATAGAACCATATATATTAAAAGAAAATAATGATTTTTATATTGCTACTAACAATAAGTTATATAAAACAAACAGAAACTTTAAAACTAGTTATTTAAATATTAAAAATATAACAAAAATAATAAAAATATTAAGTAATAAATCATCTATTACTATAGTAAGTGATAAAAGTATTAATACTTATAATAAAACTTTTTTAGTAGAAAATATAATCACTTATATCTTAATTGTTACATTAATTTTAATTCTTATAGGAGTTATATATTACATAAAAGTTAAGAATGTAAAATTTAATTTATTTAAAAAAGAACAAAAAAATACTAAAAAAATACATACTAAACTTCATAATCAAAACAAAGAAAAGCCAATAAGAAAAAATAAAATTAACTTCTTATTTTTTTATTTTATTTTCTAGAATTCTTCTTGAAAAATAAAAAAATACAGTTATAATAATACTCATATTAAGGAGACGAGATGACTAATTATAAACCAATACTTATAATGAGAAATATGATGATTTTTCCATCTAGTGAAGCCAGAATTGAATTAGTTGAAAAAACAGATAAAGATATAATTAAAATTGCATCTAACTTCTATGATAATGAAATACTTATTGTAAATTTAGATGATAAATTAGAGCAAGAACCTAGATTAAACGAGTTATCTAATTATGGTATCTTAGGTAAAATTAAAATGAAAATTGAAATGCCTAATGGTAAAAGCAGAGTAGTAATTGAAGGTTTAAGAAGGGTAATAATAACTAATTATTTAAAAGAATCTGATATGATTATTGGAAATATGAAAGATATTCAAGAAGATGAACTTACTCTTAAAGAAAATAATGCTTATGTTAAAACATTAATAAAAAAGACTGAAAATTATATAGAAAACGTACCATATATCTCTAATGGTATATTATCTAAAATTACTGGTATAACAGATGTTGAGATATTAACTGATATAATTGCAATATTTTTACCATTAGATTATGAAAGAAAATTGGAATATATAAGAGAAGCTAGTGTTAAAAAAAGAGTTTCTATGATTCTTGAAGATATTAATAATGATTTAGAAATTTTAGAATTAGAACAAGATATTGAATCAAAAGTATCAGCATCACTAGAAAAAAGTCAAAAAGAATTTATTTTAAAAGAGAAAATTAAAATAATTAAAGAAGAATTAGGTGAAGGTTACAATCCTGATCAAGAAATAGATGAATTAAAAGAAAAAGCTAAAAAATTAAAAGCTCCTAAAAAAATAAAAGATAGATTAGAAAAAGAAATTAATAAATATGAAGCTGGTAATCAATTATCGCCAGAAATGACTATGATTTCTTCATATATAGATTGGTTATTAAATCTTCCTTGGGAAAAAACTACAGAAGATGAAAAAGATTTAAAAAAGGTTGCTAAAAAATTAGATGAAACCCATTATGGATTAAAATTAGTCAAAGAGAGAATTATTGAATATTTAGCTGTTAAACAAAAAAAGAAATCACTTAGAAGTCCTATACTATGTTTAGTAGGTCCACCAGGAGTTGGTAAAACTACTATGGCTAAAAGTATTGCTAAGGCATTAAATAGAAACCAAACTAAAGTATCTTTAGGTGGAGTAAGAGATGAGGCAGAAATAGTAGGACATAGACGTACTTATGTAGGATCTTTACCTGGTCTTATAATTCAAGGAATGAAAAAAGCTGGTAGTAAAAATCCGGTATTCATTATAGATGAAATTGATAAAATGACAAAAGATATCAAAGGAGATCCTGCATCTGCATTACTAGAAGTACTAGATAAAGAACAAAATTCATCTTTTGTAGATCATTATATTGAAGAAGAATTTGATTTAAGTGAAGTAATGTTTATTGCTACTGCTAATTATATAGAACAAATTCCTAACGAATTAAGAGATAGATTAGAAATAGTTGATATTTCTAGCTATACTGAATATGAGAAATTAGATATAGCTAAAAATTATTTAATTCCTAACTTACTTAAAGAACATGGATTAACTGATAAAGAAGTAATGATAGAAGATGAAGCTATATTACAAATTATTAGAAATTATACTAAAGAATCAGGAGTTAGAGAGTTAGATAGATTAATTGCGAATATATTTAGAAAAATAGTTAAAGAAATCATTTTTGATAAGATTAATAAAACAACATATAAGCTTAATTCTAAAACAATAGAAAAATATTTAGGTATTAAAAAATATTCTTATAATGAAAATGAAAATAAAAAAAGAGTAGGGGTAGTAAACGGTTTAGCATATACTGTTTTTGGTGGAGACATATTACCAATAGAAGCTAATATGTATAAATCTAAAGATGATTTAATACTTACAGGTTCACTTGGAGATGTCTTAAAAGAATCCGCAAGAATAGCTTTATCCTATATAAAATCAAATGCTAAAGAATTTAAAATTAATTTAGATAAACTAGATGAAATGGTAATACATATTAATGTTCCAGAAGCAGCAACTCCAAAAGATGGTCCTAGTGCTGGTACTGCTTTAACAACTACTCTTATTAGTTTAATCAAAAATAAAGAAGTAAATAGTGATATATGTATGACAGGAGAAATAACTTTAAGAGGTCATGTACTTCCAATAGGTGGCTTAAAAGAAAAGTTAATAGGTGCTTATAGAGCTAGAATGAAAAAAGTTTTTATCCCTAAAGATAATATTAAAGATTTAGAGGAAGTACCAGAAGAGATAAAAGATAATTTAGAAATAATACCAGTAGCATTATATTCTGAAATATATAAAAATATTTTTAAATAAAAAATCCTAATTTTATTTAGGATTTTTCTTTAATTCATTAATAAAATCATAATAGCTTTTAATATTTTTTTCAAAGCCATATGTTTTAGGTATATAAAATTTCTTATTTTTTATTTCGGTTGGTAAATATTCTTGATTAACAAAATTATTTTTATAATCATGAGGATATTTATAAGTAGTAGTATGAATTTTTATATTAGGATTAACACCATAGTCTTTTAGTTTTATTAAATTAAGTGCTTCATCTATTGCTTTATAGCTAGAATTAGATTTAACAGATAAAGCCATTTCAATAACAATTTGAGAAAGTATAATTCTAGCTTCCGGAAGACCTACAGTTATAGCATTTTGATATGCTGCCATTACTTTAATTCCCATAGTAGGATTTGCAAGTGATATATCTTCGTAAGCTATAACTATTAATCTTCTAAGTATACTTTCAATATCTCCTCTTTCTATTAAGAGTGCTAAATAATAAATACTAGCATCTACATCACTTCCTCTAATTGATTTTTGAAGTGCAGATAATAAATCATAATAAGAATCTTCATTTTTATCTAAAAATTTATTTGATTCTGGATTTATTTCTTTAATTAAATTTTCAGTTATATTGTGCTTTTCATCGTAATAATAAGCTACTTCTAATAAATTATATGCAAATCTTAAATCACCATTAGATAGTTTACTTATCATTTTTTTTGCTTCTTCTGTAATAGATATATTTTCTAAATGAGAAATAGCCTTATTAATTCCATCAAGTATATCATTTTCATTTAACTCTTCTAATTTAAATATTTGACAACGACTTCTAATAGCTGGATTAATAGAAAAATAAGGATTTTGACTCGTTAAGATAATTATAGTTATTAAGTTATTTTCAATATATGGTAAAAAAAGATCTTGCTTAGCTTTATTTAATCTATGAAATTCATCTGCTATTAGTATTAAATTTTTATAAAGTTTTGCCTCTTCAAATATAATATCTAAATCTTTTTTGCTATGAATAACTGCATTAAAATATCTATAATTTTGATTTAAATCATTTACTAATGCATTAGCTATTGAATTTTTTCCACTTCCACTTTTACCAGTTAAAATAAAAGAAAATAGTTTATTATTTTTAACCATATTATTTAATATTTTATTATCACCAACTAAATGTTTTTGACCAACTATATCATTTAAAGTTTTAGGTTTTAATAAATTAGATAATAATTCTTGCATTTTTTCTACCTCAGTACCAATATTATAACAAAAATCATTGAATTAATCAGTAAGCTTTGTTATAATTATAGACGTAGTAATCCGCTGATATATAATTATTATGATTACATAAATACATATTGAAAGGAGAACATACTATGAGTAATGTAATAGATAGAATTACTTTAAGACAAAGAAGAACTGATTTACCTGAATTTAGAGTTGGTGATACTGTAAGAGTAGCATTAAAAATTAAAGAAGGTAATAAAGAAAGAATTCAAAATTTTGAAGGAATAGTAGTAGCTCGTAAAGGATCTGGAATATCAGAAACATTTACAGTAAGAAAAGAATCTGCAGGTATTGGTGTTAAAAGAGTATTACCTTTAAATACACCTAAAATACAAAGCCTTGAAGTTGTTAAGAAAGGTAAAGTTAGAAGAGTTAAACTTAATTTCTTAGATTCATACATTGGTACTTATAAGATAAAAGAAAGAGGAAGAAATTAGGCATCATGTCTAATTTTTTTAATTATATGAAAAAATTATTAGAATTATTAAAAAAAGAAAAAATATTTATATTATTAATAATAACGATTATAGTATTAAAAATTTTTGTATTTAATTTTATTTTAGTAAAAGGGGATAGTATGAACCCTAAATTTAAAAATAATGATTTCATGTTTTTAAATAAAATAATATATAATTTTCAATCTATTAAAAGAGGAGATGTTATAGTATTAAAATATCAAAACAATGATTTAATAAAAAGAGTAATTGGACTTCCAAAAGATAAAATTAAAGTAGAAAATGGTAAACTATATATTAATAATAAAGAATATAAAGAAAACTATATCAATAGTTATACAGCATCAATAGATTTTACAGAAATAACTTTAAAAGACTATGAATACTTTGTTATGGGAGATAATAGATATAATTCATATGATAGTAGAAATTTTGGACCTATAACTAAACGTAATATTATAGGTCGTGTAGAGTTTAAAATATTTCCTTTTGATAAAAGATAAAACCTAATATATAAAAATATTAGGTTTTTTTATTCCAAACTTTAACTTCGCATAATTGATATTATGTTGAATTGATAAAATTTATTTTTGTTTAATTTACTTATAACTATAATCTTTCAAATAATATATAATAATTGTTTGTAAGATTATTAACTAATAACCAACTTAAGAGTATATTTATAG
>CAJPPJ010000025.1 GCA_905372515.1 uncultured Eubacteriales bacterium | reverse complement strand
AAACACAATAATTATTTATTGTGTTTTTGTTTTAATGTACTGTAGCAGTTCTTTGAATACTACTTACAATTTTACTATTATATACAATATCATATTTAATTGTATAATTTCCAGTCATTGAACGATGGATTGTAGTTACTGTAGATCCATTTCTAGTAATTGTAATTCTAACAGTATAATTTGTTATTGTATTACCATCTAATTTAACTTCAATATCAGAAGCACTTGGTTGTGGTATTTCAGGACCAGAATGTGAATAAACAGTATTACTTGGTACTTTTAATGAAGTTTGGAAATTACCATTAATAAATGCAGTAGAACCACTAGATTGATTTTCATTAAGATTTTCAAAACAAGTTACTACCTTGTATGTACCAACATAATCAGAATTAGTATATGTAAAGTTTGTATTTGTAGTAAATCCTATGAAATTGTTATCTTTATATATTCTGTAACCAAATCTACCATAATTTGAATTATCAGCAGTACTAGATGATGGATTAGTTGCAGCATTCCATGTTAATTTAACAACATTTGTCGATATTTTATTAGCAGTTAATCCTGTAACATTTGGTAATTGAGAATACTTAACTGAAGTTTCAGTTGGTTCAGTACCTTTTTTGAAATAATATGATTTTCTTTGAGAAGCTGGAGTAGATGCACTTGCTAACATAGGTGGGTTACTTGGAAATTCTACATCGACCTTAACAACTGAATTAGGTACATTAAATCTCTTATTACCACCTTTAAATAACTTACGTCCAACATTTCTAACGAAGTCGTAGAATCTAGGCCATGAAGCATTAGTTGATACATATCCAGGGATTATTTTAGTATATCCATACCAAATACTTACTGATAGGTCAGGATCATATGCTGCAGCCCATAAATCATTAATTGCGTTATTTGGTAAATTTTTTCTTCTCTTATCATCGTCTGAGAAGTTAGTAGTACCAGTTTTAATAGCGAAAGTACCAGTACCAGGATTTAAACTTCTACCAAATGCATTGTTGGCATTATATTCAAGACAATAGTTAATCATAAATGCAGTAGAGTCACTCATTACTTTTTTACCTTCTGGTTGATAATCTTTCTTTTCACCAGTAGTTTTATTTCTAACACTTCTTATAGTATATGGTTTATAGTAAGTTCCTCCATTAGCAAATGCTGAATAAGCACTAGATAATTGATAAGAAGAAGTTCCATTAAATGCTCCAATAGCATGAGCTTCAAAAAGACGTCCATTATTACTTTGAGGAGTAATTCCTAAACTAGTTACAAAGTTATATATTTTTCTATTATCTACTTGTTGGAATGCTTTTAAAGCTGGAATATTTCTAGACCAAGCAAGAGCATCACAAAGTGTCATATTACCCATATATGAATTATCGTGGTTAGAAATAGGTGTACCATCACTATATTTATATTCTTTATCTTCAAATATAGTATAAGTTGACCAATTGTTATATTCCATACCAGGACCATAGTCAAATAATGGTTTAGCAGTAGATCCTATTTGTCTATAGTTTTTAGTAGCTAAGTTAAAATCACCAGCTTTTCTATATCTACCTGAATAAATAGCTTTTATTTGTCCAGTATGAGTATCTGTTGCAGTAATTGCAACTTGTAATTTTTCATTTTCAAATCTATATTCTTTATCAATTAATTTTTCAAGATTTTCTTGTCTTGTACTATCAAGAGTAGTATATATTTCTAAAGATTCTTTATATGGATCATATCCTTTTTCTTTAAGTTCATCTAACATAGTGTCAATAAATGATTGATATTTATTACTTGATATATTTTTATTAAGTAAAGATTCTACAGATATTTTTTGTGCTGCTTCTCTTTCTTCTTTAGATATATATCCGTGTCTTTCCATTAAATATAAAACTGTATTTCTTCTTTTTTCAGTTCTTTCTGGATATAAGAATGGGTTATATGAAGAAGGTGCTTGGAACATACCTGCAATAACAGCAGCTTCTGATAAAGTTAAATCTTTAGCACTTTTACCAAAGAATAATTGAGCTGTTTTTTCTACTCCAAATGCTCTAGGGTGTAGTTGATGGTTATTTACATAAAATTCTAGAATTTCTCTTTTAGAAAAATCTTTTTCAAGTTTATATACTGCTAAATATATATCTGTAAATTTTCTTTTAAGTTTATCTAAACCTTTTCTTTTAGTTTCTTTAGCATCAGTATAAGTGTTTTTAACAACTTGCATATCTAGAGTAGAAGCACCACCAGAGTTTCTTCTAAGAAGTTGAGAGAATGTAGCACTTAAAAATCTAGTACCATCAAATCCATGGTGTTGAAAAAATCTAGAATCTTCAGTAGCAACTATAGCATTTATTAAGTTTTCACTAATATCTTGATATTTTATATTATCTCTTTTTTCATCACCAATTTCTCCAATAATTTTATTATCTTGATCATATATAATTGAAGAATCAGGTTTATTAAGTAACTTCTTATTAAAGTCAGGAGCAGTTTTAATAATATCCATTGCAATTATTACAGTAAATATTGCTATTCCAACAATTGCAATTATAATTCCTGTTAATAATATGTTAATTAAAGCTGCAATTTTTGGGTTTTTCTTTAATTTTTTTAACCAACCTCCTAGAGCAGCTATAACAAAAGGTCCAAATACTAACATTATAGCTATAAAAAGATTAAACTTTAAAAAACTTAGTATAAATATAATAAATAAAATAATAGCAAAAATTATTTTATCTTTATCACTAATTCTAGTATTGCTTTCATCTCTTCTAATACTTCTTTTAATATTTTTCATAATATATCTCCATATAATTTATCAATAATTTCTAAATAATCTATTCTTTCTTTATATTTTATAGGTATTAAATATCCATTATTTTTAAAAAAATCTAACTTTATAGTTTTTATATCATCATTTAGTATTTGTTCTAATTTTTCAGTTTCTAATAAATAGTTTTCTTGTTTTTTTTCAAATCTAACTATTATAAAACTGATACCACCATTTTCCTTTATTTTAATTAAATGAGTTATTTGATGATTTTTAATGTTTTTTAAAGGAAATGATAATGTGTTTGTAACTTTAGCCTCAAAATCTATATATTTTCCTTTATATATACCATTATAATCAGTGGTAGAGGATTCTTTAAAATATGCTTCAGTGATTTTTTTACTTTTAGAATAATCTACTTTTACTACTTGAATGGGAGTAGGTTTTTTATATATAAAAGCTTTTTCTATACTCCTATAATATTCATTAGTAATATTAATATCACTTTCTAAATCCATTCCTCTATTAGAATAATTAACTATTTTCTCTTTCTTATTATTAGGTTTTTTACCTAATGGATACTTCATATAATCACCTATATAGATTATATTATAAAATGTTTATGTATTCCAGTTTTTATTGTTGTTCTTATTTCAAAAGTATTATATAATCTAAAAATAGAGGTGTTTTATGGATCAAAGTAGAATTAAATTAACTGCAGAAGAGATATACAAACAAGAGTTTAAAGTAGATACAAAGGGATATCGTATAAAAGAAGTTGATACTTTTTTAGATGAAATAATTAAAGATTATCAAGAATTTTCTAAAATAATTAGAGAAAAAGATAAAGAAAAGATAGAACTTATGAAAGAAATTATGACTCTAAAAGAAGAAAATAGAAACTTGAAAGTTCAAGTTGAACTTTCTAACGATGATAATGTATTACCTAGAGAAACAAGTAATTTAGATTTAATGAAAAGATTGTCTAAATTAGAAAAAATTGTATACGGAAAAGAAGATAAGTAATTTTTGACAAACGCTGTAAACTAGTTTTATAGAGGAAAGTCCATGCTCACACTATTCTGAGATGATAGTAGTGTTTGTGCTAAGTGAAAAAATAAGCTTAGGTAGAAGAAATTCTAACGGCGAAGAAATAGTCCTAAATGGATTAAAGTATTTATAAAGTGCCACAGTGACGATAATACTTAGTAATAAGTATGTGAAACGAGGTAAACCCCACAAGTGAGAAACCCAAAATATGGTAGGGGAGCTGATGTAAGGGAATATTGAACTAAACATCGGATCGAAAGATAGATAAATGTTTGTCGCCTTAATGGTTACAGAACATGGCTTATAAAAATTATTTATATAAGGAATAATATGAAAGAATTAGGTTTGATATTTAAAAATAAAAGAGAAGAAAATTCTATTTCTATAGAAGAAGCTTCTCATGATTTAAATATAGATAAGGATTTAATAGAAAATTTAGAAATAGGTAATACTAAGATTTTTAAAGATATAATTTTTTTGAAACAATTAGTAAATGATTATGCAAAATATTTAAGTTTAGATAAAGATAATATTAATGAACAATTAAATGATTATTTATTCGAACATACTAGTAAAATTTCTTTAGAAGATATTGAAAGAGAAAAAAATAAAATAGATAGTAATAGAGTTTGTTCTCCTTATACTAATCCAATAAAGGAAAAAACATTAGAAATAAATAAACCTGAATATAAGTTAGCATTAATAGTAACTCTTATGTTATTGTTTGTTCTAATGCTTATATTAATAAAATTGTTTTTGATTAATAACACTGAAAAAGAAAAAGGACAAAGATATGAAAAGAAGAATGAATTTACCAAACAAACTTACAATTATTAGAATTGTATTAACTATTTTTATAATATTTTTCTTACTTTTTCCATTTGAACAAATTGGAGTACATATGCCAGAATATATTATTAGGTTTAATGCTCCTGTAAAAATAGGCTTAGAATATATAATATCTGGTATTATATTTATCGTAGCAGCTTTTACTGATTTTCTAGATGGATATATAGCAAGAAAATATAAACTTATTACTAACTTAGGAAAAATGTTAGATGCTATAGCAGATAAAGTATTAGTTAATTCTGTACTTATATGTTTTGCTGCTAATAATATAATTTCTCCATTTATAACAGTAATTATTATATTTAGAGATACTATAGTAGATGCAATTAAAATGCAAGCTGCAGCTAAAGGTAAGGTAATAGCAGCTATTACAACTGGAAAAATAAAAACTGCAGCTATGATGGTGGCTATTACATTGTTGTTTTTCTCAAATTTACCATTTGAGTTTTGGGGAATAAAAGTAGCAGATGTTATACTTTACTTTGCAGTTATTATGTCTTTAATTTCTATGACAGAATATATTTTAAAAAATAAAAATGTTTTTGAGTAACAATATTATATTTTATGAATAAGAAAAGCTTATATTAAAAGCTTTTTTCTTTATAAAAATATTTTTTCAAATATTTGTTCGAAAAAATATTGACAACTAATTTATAAAAGGTTATATTGAAAATGTTTTATACAAGGAGAAACGATGGCAAAAAAAGAAAGTAAAAAAGAGAAGTTAACTTTATCAGAAGCGATAGCTAAAATAGAAAAAGATTATGGAAAAGGATCTGTTATGAAACTTGGTGAAAATAAACATATGAAAATTGATGTTATATCAAGTGGAATTTTAAGTTTAGATTTAGCTTTGGGAGTTGGTGGATACCCTAAAGGAAGAATAGTTGAAATATATGGACCAGAATCAAGTGGAAAAACTACATTTGCATTACAAGCTATAGCAGCAGCTCAAAGAGCAGGTGGAAAAGTGGCATTTATTGATGCAGAACATGCACTTGATCCAAGTTATGCAGAAGCATTAGGAGTTGATATTGATAATTTATTGCTTGCTCAACCTGATACTGGAGAACAAGCATTGGAAATATGTGAAGCTTTAGTTAGAACAGATGAAATAGCTATGGTAGTTATTGACTCAGTAGCAGCACTTGTACCGGAAGCTGAAATAGAAGGTACTATGGGTAGCAGTCAAGTTGGTTTACAAGCAAGACTTATGTCACAAGCTTTAAGAAAGTTAGCAGGAACTATTAATAAAACAAATACTATTGCAATTTTTATTAATCAATTAAGAGAAAAAGTTGGAGTAATGTTTGGAAATCCAGAAACTACTACTGGAGGAAGAGCATTAAAATTTTATGCTACTATTAGACTTGATATAAGAAAAAAAGAACTTATTCAAGTAGGTCAAAATACAGTTGGTACAAAGACGTTGTTTAAAGTTGTTAAAAATAAAGTAGCACCACCATTTAAACAAGCTTATGTAGATATCATGTATGGAGAAGGAGTTACTAGAGAAAGCGAATTGGTAGAACTTGGAACAGAAGCTGATATACTAGAAAAATCAGGTTCATGGTATTCATATAATGGTGAAAAATTAGGACAAGGAAAAGAAACAGTTAAAGAGTATTTAAAAAATAATCCTAAAGTAGCAGATGAATTAGAAGAAAAAATAAGAGAACATTATAATTTAAATGGTATGGCAAATGCCGATTTAGATGATGAAAGTTTAATGGAAGAATAACAAATGAAAATTTGTTATTTTTTGTCTAATTTAATTAAATTGACTATTATAACTTATATAAAGTATTATCTTAATAGGAGTAGTTTATATGAAAAAGCATAGTAAAAAAATGCAAATACTAATAGGTGGATTATGTTTGTTTTTATTTATGCTAATAACATATTTGGGAGATAATTATAAAGATATATTTAAAAGTAGTGTTCATATAGATAAAAAGGATTATAAATTGAATTTAGAACTATTAGATTTTAATTTACATTCTACTAGTGGAACTAGTTTAAATATAGAATATTTTATTAAACAAAATGATGTTAAAGTTAAATTTACTCTAAAAGAAAAAGATGATACTATAACTTATAGAATTGTTTATAAAAATAATTCAGAAAAATCTATAAAGTTTAATTCGTTAGACTTTGAATATACTAATCTTAATTCTCTTATTACTCACGAAGTAAGGGGAATAAGTAAAGGAGAACTTATAAAACCTAATGATACCGCAGTTATAGATATTAAATTTAAATATAAGGACGATGTTATGCAAAATGAAATAATTACAGAGGAAGTAAACATAAAAGCTAAGTTTACTATATCTAAAGATGAATGATACAGTATTTCTAATAATAGCAGGTATTTTTGGAGCTATTATTGTTTTTGCTATAGTGTATTTTATAACATCATCATCTAGAAAAAAGAAATTAGGAGTAATAGGTATGGTTACTAATAATAAAGGTTTAACTCAAGGAAAATTAACTGAGTTTTTACCTAATTTTGATAATAATAGATTTTCAAAAAATGTTTTTAGAACTTATATTAATATAGAACAAGCTTTAAATACATTAAATTTAGAAGGTATTAGAAATATGATATCTCCTGAATTATTTAAACAATACGAAGGACAAATAGCATTTTTTAAAAATCAAGGAAAATCTTTGATTAGACAAGATTTTACACATTATTATACAAGGATTATTGGAGTTACAAGACAAAATGGAGAAGTAATTGCTAATGTATTACTTGGTCTTGAATATAAGGAATATTTTTTAGATTCTGCTAATCAAGTTATAGGAAATAATCAATTTCCTATATCTAAAGAAATAAATTTATTATTGGCGGTTAAAAATAATACTAGAGCAGTTATGTCATGTACTCATTGTGGAGCTTTGGTAACTAGTAGAGTTACACCTAAATGTGGTTATTGTGAAAACCCTATAGTTAGTTATGATTATGAATTTGTTATATTAAAAGAAAGAAGTAGAACTATTAGAAAACCTAAGTTCTTTAATAACTAATTATGAAGAAAAAAATATTTTTACTATTATCTATATTTTTGATAATAGCTATATTTTATTTTTTTTATATAAACAAAAGAAATGATAGTTATAAAAATGTTATTAATTTATTTGATAATGTAAAAGATGAAAAATATTTAGGTTATTTTTTTAGATATCCAAATATAAATATTAGAGATATAGAAAATAAAATAAGATTATCTATTGTTATTAATGAATTATATTTAGAAAATAAAAAAGATGAGTATAAAGAAGAAGATGTAAAAAATAAATACAAAACTTTTTTCAATGATGATAAATATAAAAGTGAATCTACTTTATATAAAGATAAAAAAGTTATTTATAAAGATAAAAAATATTATATAACAAGTGATGATTCTAATAATAAATTTAAAATATATCAAAAAGAAATTAAAAAAGAATATTTTTTTTACAAATTATCAGTTTATGTAAAAATAGCATATTTAAAAACAAGTCATGATAGATATGATATATACAAATTTTATGATAATGAATACATAGCTAGTATAGATGAAATAAAAGAAATAGAAAAATATGAAAAAGATTTAAAAACATATAAATTTGAATTTATTATGAAAGATAATAAATATAAATTAGAAAGAGTAGGAGAGGTAAAATGATAAAAGTAATTAATACAGAAGAAGAATTTGAAGAAGTTTTAAAAGAAGAAAGAGCAATAGTAGATTTTAATGCAGAATGGTGTTCATTTTGTAAAATAATGGAACCAATCATTGAAAATGTTAGTAAAAAACATAAAGATGTTAAAATATATTCAGTAAATGTTGATAATTTACCAAGTTTAGCAGAAGAGTATGGGGTTAGATTTTTACCAAATTTTGTAATATTTGAAAATGGTAAAGTGACAGATAGTAAAAGTGGAGGTATGGAAGAAGAAGAATTTTTAGAATTTGCTTTAAAGAAATAAGTTAATTTTAAAAATTTTCTTTTTTCTAAAGTTTCGATATGTGTGAAAATTCAAGTATATTATCGATGTTGTTATTGATAAAGAATTTATTAAATTTATTAACTATAATAGTACCGATAGTACTAATACTATATACAATGTTAGATTTAATAAAAAATCAAATAGATGTAGATAAAAAGTATTTAAAAGTAATAGGAAAAAGATTTATATATGCAATATTAATATTTTTAGTACCAACTATTATAAATTTAATAGTTAATAATATAGATGAAGGAAATAAATATTTAACATGTTACAAAGAAGCTACAACAGAAAATATAAAATATTATAGAGCAAGAGAAGAAGCAGAGAAGAAAAAAGAAGAAGAAACTAATAACATTGCAAAAGAAAAAGCTGATGCTGAAAGAAAGCAAATAGAAAATATTAGAAGAATCTTAGGTGAAAAAAATAAACAGGAAAAAGAAGGGAATCCTGGTTCTTTTATAGGTAGCATAAATCAAGGAAATACTTGTATTTATTATCAAAGTGATTATAGAGCTTATTCTTATGGTGGAATAGGAAAAGCTACTATAGCAAGTCATGGTTGTGGACCAACTTCTTGTGCTGTAATACTATGTACAATGTTAAAAGATCCTAAATATACTCCGATTCTTACCACTAATGAGATTTGTAGAAGTGGAGGATGTACATCAGGAGGGACTTATTTTGAATCTTTAAATAAGTATTTAAAATCTAAAGGATTAAATACAAGATTAGTATATGGTAGTAAAACTGCAAAATCAGATTTTTATAATGCTTTATCTAATAATCAAATGATTTTAATATATGTTAATGGACATTTTCATGTTTTATCAGGTCTTCAAGATGGAAAAATAAGAATAGTTGAAGTAGGAAGTAAAGCAAAATCTCAAAAATTATATACCTATGAAGAGCTTATTGCTTTAAGGGGAATAAAAGGATATATTGTCGTATCCAGGTAGGTGAAAATATGTGTGAAAATTCAAGTATATTATCGATGTTGTTATTGGTAAAGAATTTCTTAAATTTATTAACTATAATAGTACCGATAGTATTAATACTATATACAATGTTAGATTTAATAAAAAATCAAATAGATGTAGATAAAAAGTATTTAAAAGTAATAGGAAAAAGATTTATATATGCAATATTAATATTTTTAGTACCAACTATTATAAATTTAATAGTTAATAATATAGATGAAGGAAATAAATATTTAACATGTTACAAAGAAGCTACAACAGAAAATATAAAATATTATAGAGCAAGAGAAGAAGCAGAGAAGAAAAAAGAAGAAGAACAAAAAAATATAGAGAAAGAAAAAGCTGATTTAAAAAGAAAACAAATAGAAAATACAAGAAATGTATTAAGTGAACAAAATAAAAAGAAAGAAGAAGATAAAAATAATTCTTCAACTCCGAATATCAATAGTGGAAATACTTGTATTTATTTTCAAGGAGATTATGCATCACACAGCTATAATTCTTCTTGTGGAAGTATTGCAAGTTGTGGATGCGGAACTACATCTACTGCAGTAATACTATGTACAATGTTAAAAGATCCTAGTTATGAACCTATTAGAGTAACAAGAGAAGTATGTAAAATGGGTGGATGTACAGCAGGTGGAAGTAGTATGAATGTATTAATAAAATATTTAAACTCTAAAGGTTTAAAAACAGAAGCACATGATACACATTATAGTTTAGGAAACTTTAGTCATGCTAAAGCTAAAACAGATATTTACAATGCTTTAAAAAATAACAATATGGTTTTATTTCATATAACTAGACATTTTTTTGTACTTAGTGGTTTAGAAAACGATAAAATAAGAATAGTACAAGTAGGAAATAAAGGACAAAGTCAAAAAACTTATACTTATGAAGAATTAAAAGCTATGGTAGAAAGTATGACTAAAAATGGTAAGCATAGAGTAATACAAGGATATGTAATAGTATCTAAATAAGGAGAAAATATGAAAAAAATATTTATTTTATTAATTATGTTATTCTTTTTAACATCGTGTAATGTTAAATATAATTTGACTTATGAAAACGGAAGTTTTAAAGAAAATCTTAATGTAACACAAGAAAAACAAAAAGGTGATAATACAGTTGATGACTTAAAAAGTTTTTATGAAGCAAATAAAAATAATAGTGATTATAATTTGTTTTATAATTTAAGCGGAAATATAGAAGAGTTAATT
>CAJPPJ010000024.1 GCA_905372515.1 uncultured Eubacteriales bacterium | reverse complement strand
TTTATTATCTTTATATTTTCTTGATCATTTTCATCTATATCAATAAGTCTATTTTTATATATTTCTTTCATTTTTGATGAATAATTTATCGGTCTTATCTTATTTTTTAATAAATCATACAAAGCTTTATTTAAATCTTCAGTTTTTAAGTCAATAGATTTAAGTTCATGATTATAACCTTTATTTATTAGTTCCCAATCTAAATTTCTACATTTCTCAATACCAAATTTTTTTATAATTTCTTGATTATTATGAGAAAGACAAGAAATAGGAATTTTATCATCTAATTTATATTTAAAAAAGTCTTCACAAGATAATCTAGAGTTATAAATATCATTTAATATATTTTTTGGAACATCCAACTTCTTCCCAAATATTTGCCATCTTTTATATTTATATTTCATTATCATCCACCTGTAATAATATTTTATCATATATTAATTTATACATAAAAAAGATAAGTTTAATAACTTATCTTGATTTATTTAATTCATCTTCTAAAATTATAGCTGCTTTTTTAGCAAAATATTTATCTTTTACTATAGGTAAATTATATAAATTAATTTCTTCTTTCATTTCTTCTATACTACTATATGTTTTATTTAAATATTCTGATTTATCTTCAAGTTCAATAAAAATATACTTATCATTAACTAGTTGAACTGCAAATTCTATTTTATCGTTAGTATAAACTACACTATTATTCTGTATATGAATTAACTCTTTATAACCTATAGTCTTCATGAAATTACTTGCTTCTTTAATATCATTTACTTTACAACTAACTTTAGCTTGCTTTATGATATCTCCATTATTACTATATTCTTTATATTTATATAGTAACTCTTTTACTATATTTTCTATATATCTAACAATTACACATTCTTTTAATATATCTAAATAATTTTTATTTCTTAAATCATAATCTTTTGATATTAAATATTCATCGATTATTGTATATTTTTTTATTATTTTAAAACCTTGTTTTATTAAAAGATTATGTAATTCTTCATAACTACAAGTCACTTGTACTGTTATTTCATTTTCATATTTCATAACTTTCTCCTTTATACAAAATACTCTAAAATACTATTACTTACATATAAATATTTTTATTAAATAACTTTTCAAATTCTTTAATATTTATTCCCTCTATTTTTCTAAGACCTAAAATCATAAAATAAGTCATCTTATCTTTTTTATTTAATCTCTCATTCTCTATATTTAATGGATATTTATCCAAATTCCTAGTATTAGTATATCTTATATCACCAATATATCCACTAGCAGATAAACCAAGTCCTAAATATTCTTCATTATTCCAATAAACTAAGTTATGTTTAGAAACTTTATTTTTAGCATAATTACTTAATTCATAATGTTTATAACCAATAGATTCTAATTTTTGTTTTACATAAAAGTACATTTGTGAAGATATACTATCATCTATTTCTTTATAATTACTATATTTTAAATAAGTATTATTTTCTAATATCAAAGAATAAGTACTAATATGTTCTATATCAAAAGATAAGATATAATTTATATCATCTTCTAGTTCTTTTATAGTTTGATCTTTAAAAGCATACATTAAGTCTAAATTTATATTATTAAAATATTTTTTAGTTAAGTTTATTTTACTAGTTAAAACTTCTTTATCTATTTCTCTATTAAACAATTTTTGATATTTTTTATTAATTGTTTCTACTCCTATACTTACTCTATTTACTCCATATTTTCTTAATAACTTAAGTAAATCTTCTGTAATATCTAGGGGCATTAGTTCTACAGTATATTCATAATCATCTTCTTTTTTTAAATCTAAAATTTTCAATATTTTTTCAAGATTATTTATTCCAATAGAAGAAGGACTACCTCCACCTATGTAAATAGTTTTAAAAGTATTATTAAGGTAAACTTTATATTTTTTTATTTCTTCTAATAATTTTAAATAATATAATTCAAAAAATTTATCATTATAATACATCTTACAAAAGTCACAATAATTACAAATATTTGTACAAAATGGAACATGTAAATAAATACTTTTAATATTAGTCATCTGTTTTTAATATTGCTAAAAATGCTTCAGTTGGAAGTTCTACACTTCCTATCATTTTCATTTTCTTTTTACCTTTCTTTTGCTTTTCTAAAAGTTTTTTCTTTCTAGAAACATCTCCTCCATAACATTTTGCTAAAACATCTTTTCTCATAGCTTTTACTGTAGATCTTGCTATTACTTTAGCATTTAGTGATGCTTGTATAGGAATTTCAAATAATGCTCTAGGAATTACTTCTTTTAATGCATCTACTATAATTTTTCCTCTTTCATAAGCATTTTCTTTAGGTACAATAAGTGATAATGCATCTACTTTTTCAGAATTTACTAAAATATCTATTTTAACTAAACTCGATTCTTTATAACCTATTATTTCATAATCAAAAGATGCATATCCTTTTGTAATAGATTTTAACTTATCAAAAAAGTCATATACTATTTCTGAAAGTGGTAATTCATAAGTAATTTTAACTCTAGTTTTATCTAAATAAGTCATCTCCTTATAAATACCTCTTTTATCTTGACATAAAGTCATAATACCACCAATATATTCATCTGGCGATAAAATAGTTGCTAATATATATGGTTCTGACATAGTTTTAATTTTAGTTACTTCTGGCATTTTTTGAGGAGAATCTATATCTATATTTTCTCCACTTGTAAGAGTTGCTTTATAAAGTACAGATGGAGTTGTAACTATTGCATCAATATTAAATTCCCTAGTTAATCTTTCTTTAATTATTTCCATATGAAGAAGACCTAAGAAACCACATCTAAATCCAAATCCTAAAGCTTGAGAAGTTTCAGGTTCATAAACTAAAGATGCATCGTTTAATTTAAGTTTTTCTAGTGCATCTCTTAAATCTTCAAAGTCTCCTGCATCTATTGGATAAACTCCTGAATATACCATTGGTAACATTGGTTTATAACCAGGTAACTTTTCTTTGCAAGGATTATCTTTATTAGTTATAGTATCTCCTACTAATATATCAGAAATATTTTTTATAGAAGCTGTTAAAAAACCAACTTCACCTGCTTTTAATTCATCTACCTTTTTTACAAAAGGAACTCTTTTAAATAAAGATAAAACTTCATATGTCGCACCAGTTTCCATCATTTCTATCTTATCTTTAACTTTAATTTTTCCATCCATCACTCTAAATGCAACAACAACACCTTGATATGAATCAAATATACTATCAAAAATTAAAGCTTTTAATGGCTTGTTTTCATCTCCTATTGGTTCTTTACCTTCTAATATTATCTTATCTAATAAATCTTTAACACCTTCTCCAGTCTTACCACTAGTACAAATAATATCGCTTTCTTTAAATCCCAAATCTTCTATTATTGATTTCTTAGTTTTTTCTATATCAGCATTAGGTAAATCTATTTTATTTATAACTGGTATAATTTCTAAATCGTTTTCCATAGCTAAAAATAAATTTGCTAAAGTTTGAGCTTGTACACCTTGAGTAGCATCTATTAAAAGTACTGCTATATCACTAGCTGCTAAAGATCTAGATACTTCATAAGAAAAATCTACATGACCTGGTGTATCTATTAAGTTTAATTCATAACCTTTATATTCTAAAGTAGCAGTATTAAGTTTTATTGTAATACCTCTTTCTCGTTCTAAATCCATACTATCTAGAAGTTGAGATTTTTTTTCTCTATCACTAACTGCTTCACAAACATCCATTATTCTATCAGCTAAAGTGCTTTTACCATGGTCTATATGTGCAATTATCGAAAAGTTTCTTATTTTCTTCATAGTTGTCCTTTCTATCTTCTACTTTCGCTTATTAAATCTACTTCTTTTGCAAGAGTTTTAATTCTATCTAGTATTCTTCTAGCTCTAAGTGAATTAGAACCTAAAGAAAAATGTTTTTCAAGTTCATCTATAGAATAATTAGATGTAAAAAAAGTTGTTAAATTATTTTCCATTCTATAGTTTAATATAGGTTCTAATATCTCGTCTCTTGCCCATTCAGTTAAATACTCTGCACCTATATCATCAAGTAAAAGTATTTCTACATTCATAAGTGCTTCCATTTTATCTTTATAACTTGAATCATTAAAACTTTCTTTAATACTACGCATAAGTTCTGGTACATGAATAATAATAGATTTTATATTTTTTTCTGCTAGTTTATTAAGTAATGCTGATAATATATAGGTTTTACCACTTCCAAAAGTTCCATATAAATATATGGCTTTTTGTTTTGTTCCATAATTATCATAAAATTCTTTTATAGCTTGAATTATTTTTTTTCTTTTCTTATCATCTGTATAAATACTTTTCATATTAGCATCTTTTAAATTTTTAGAAACTGAAAAAAGTTCTACATTATTTTTAACATGAATATCTTTCATACAACTACATTCATCATATACAAAATATAATTTAGAATTTTCTATTATAGGTCTGGTAACATAACCCTGATTTATATTCTTACATTCATCATATTCATGATAAGTTAAAGAATTTTCTTTATCACTAATTGCTGCTTTTAAATCTTCTATATTTAACATAGCTGTCAAGTCATCTATTTTTAAATATTTAATTAAATCTTTTAACTTACTATCTTTTAATCCTTCTTTATAATTTTTTTCTAATTTATAAATATTTTCATCTGATACTTTTAAATTTATTTTTTTCATTACTTCTCCACTAATAATATTCTATCATATAGCTTTTATTTATAACTAAAAAAAGTAAGTTTTAACTTACTTTTATCCGTTTATTTGACTCATAACTTCTTCTGCAAAGTTATCAGCTTTCTTTTCTATTCCTTCACCTACTTCGTATCTAACATAGTTTAATACTTCCATATAGTTTTCATCTAAGAAAGTTTTAACATTTTTCTTAGAATCATCAATATATTCTTGATCTAATAAACATATTTCTTTAAAGAATTTATTTAATCTACCATTAGCCATTTTTTCTGCTACTTCTTCTGTAACATCTTTCTTTTCATTAGCAATTTGTTCTTTAATAACTGACATTTCTCTTGCTTTAACATCTTCTGGCACATCTTTTTCAGTCATATATTTAGGATTCATTGCAGTTATTTGCATTGCTAAGCTCTTAGCTAAATCTTTATTTCCACCCTTAACTACTGTAAGTGTAGATATTTTTCCACCTAAGTGAATATAAATTCCAAAGTTTTCATCATCTGCTTTTTCAACTAATTCAAATCTTCTAAAGCTTAATTTTTCTCCAATAATAGCTGTTTCTGAAATAATATAATCATTTATTGTTCCATCATTATATTTTAAATTCATTGCTTCTTCTAAAGTTTTAGCATTAGATTTTAATACTGTTTTACCAATATTTGCTATTAAATCTTTGAATTTTTCATTTTTAGATACAAAATCTGTTTCACTATTTACTTCTAAGATAACTGCTTTATTATTGTCTTCATATATTGAAGTTAAACCTTCTGCAGCTATTCTACTTTGTTTCTTTTGAGCTTTTGCAATACCTTTTTGTCTTAAAATATCTACTGCTTTTTCAATATCTCCATTTGCTTCTTCTAAAGCTTTTTTACAATCTAGTATTCCTGCTCCTGTTCTTTCTCTTAATTCTTTAACTTGTGCTGCGCTCATAACAACCTCCTTATTAATTGTTAATTATTAAGTCAATAATTTCTTTTTTCTTCATAGTAGAAAATCCAGTTAATTTCTTTAATCTTGCTATTTCTTTTAATTCTGGTAATGTTTTTTCTTCTAATTCTTCTTGTGTTAACACTACTTCTTCTTCAGTTTCTACTACTTCTACTATTTCTTCTTTTTTGTTGTTTTCTTCTTTCTTTTCTTCTTTTACTTCAACAACAACTTCTTCTTTAACAGTCTTTTCTTTATCATCTTCTGATAAATAATCAGTAGTTTCTAATCCTTTTACTTCTAAAACAGCATTATTTAATACTCCTAAAAGTAATGAAACTGATTTAACTGCATCATCATTTCCTGGTACTACATAATCAACTAAATCTGGATCAGAATTAGTATCTACTATTCCAAGAACTGGAATTCCTAATTTCTTAGCTTCTTTAACTGCTATTATTTCTTCATTTGGATCTACAACAATCATAAGTTGAGGTAATCTTCTCATGTTTCTGATTCCTCTTAAATTTCTATTTAATTTGTCATATTCCTTTTTAATTTGAATTACTTCTTTTTTAGGTAATAAATCAAATGTTCCATCTTTTTCCATTTGTTCTATTTCTTCCATTCTTCTAACTCTATTTCTAATTGTTCTAAAGTTAGTTAATGTTCCACCTAACCATCTTTCATTAACAAAGTAATTTTCACCTTTTGTAGCACATTCTTCTACTGCTTCAGATGCTTGTTTTTTTGTACCTACAAATAATATTTTACCATCTTTTTCAGCTATAGATTTTACTACTGCATATGCCTTTTCTAATGATTCTGATACTTTTTGTAAGTCTATTATATATATGTCATCTCTAGAATTGAAAATATATTTTTTCATCTTAGGATTCCATCTTCTCTTTTGGTGTCCAAAGTGTACACCTGCTTCTAATAAATAATTTATTGATACTATTGCCATTTTTTATTTTCCTTTCGTTTTTACTTCTATTAAGTTCTATTTATCCACCTTTTAGGCACTAGGTATAAATAATTCCTCAATATGTTTATTTTATTTTAAAGCTTCTAAAAGTTCAGCTTTTTTCATTGTAGAATATCCTTCTACATTTTTTTCTTTTGCTAATTCTTTTAATTCTTTTAAAGTTTTACTTTCTAAATCATTAGAACTAGCTTTAGTTTCTTTATTTACTTCTTTTTCTACTTTTGCTTCAGTTTTTGCAACTTTTTCTGTTAAACCTTTTTTAGAAGTTTCTACTAATGCTTTAAATGCTTTTTCATCCATAATTGCTATTTCACTAAGCATTTTTCTATTAATATCAACTCCAGCTTTTTTAAGACCACTCATAAATTTAGAATAAGACATATCATACATTCTTACTGCTGCATTAATTCTTTGAATCCATAATTTTCTAAAGTCTCTTTTCTTAGCTCTTCTATCTCTAAAAGCATAAAATCCACTATTCATTAATTGTTCTTTAGCTGTTTTCCATAATCTATGTTTACTTCCAAAGAAACCTTTAGCTCTTTTTAAGATTTTTTTTCTTCTAGCTCTTGTTACTACACTATTCTTAACTCTTGCCATTTCTTCCTCCTTATATAATATCTCTTAATCTTCTTCTATCTGCTCTTGATAGAGAACCTTTTTCTCTCATATTTCTATTATGTTGAGAATCTTTTTTTCCAGTATTATGTCTTTGTCCTGGATGTCCAATTGTTATTGTTCCACCTTTTCTTGATTTTAGAACTTTTGCTACACCTTTATGTGTCTTTAATTTTGGCATACTCATTTCCTCCTTATTTTTTTGGTACTAATATCATTGATATAGTTCTACCTTCTAATTTTGCTTTTTGTTCTACACTTGCTATATCTTCTAACTTTTCAACAAAGTTTTGCATTACTTCAAATCCTATATCTGTATGAGCCATTTGTCTTCCTTTAAATCTTAAAGTAAGTTTAATACGATCTCCTTTAGATAAGTATTTTTTAACATTCTTTAATTTGAATTCTATATCTCCTACATCTATATTAGGCGATAATCTAAATTCTTTTAGTTCAGATATTGAAGCTTTTTGTTTTTTCTTAGCATCTTTATCTTTTTTAATTTTTTCATATCTAAATTTGTTATAGTCTATAATTTTTGCAACTGGAGGATTTCCACCTGCATTAATTAAGACTAAATCAAGTCCAGCATATGAAGCTAAAACTAAAGCATCACTAACTTTCTTTAATCCTACATGTTCTCCATTAGGTCCTATAACAAGTACTTCAGGTACTTTTATTTGTTCGTTTATTAACCAAACATTACTATCTTTTGCGATATTACACCTCCAACAATAAAAAAGTAGGTATAAATACCTACTTTAAAACACATATAAATAAAATCAAGTTTATTTAAAAGCATTTACCCATCTTTTTCTAAAAATCAGGTGGATGTAGGTACATCTCTTTCTTTTTTAAGTCATTTATATACTACATTAAACTTGAATATATGTCAACTATTTTTATTAACCTTTCTTAATTTGGCTAATATTGTTTGTAGCTGTTGAAATGTTTCTTGCTGCTTCTTGATCACGTTCAATAGTTTTATTTTTAACTTCATTTAAGAAATCAATAAATCTTGTTACAATGTTTTCAATTTGAGCTTTATCTTGTTCAATAATTTGCATTGCATCGTTAATTTTTGAAACAATATCTCCTTTAAATGCAACTGATCCTAAATCATCTGCTGCTTGTCTCATTTTTTGATATTCTGCATCTATTTCATCTTTTTTATTACTTAAGTTATTGATAAAACCTTCTATTGCTGCTACATCTAATAATGTTCTTCCACCATTCATAATATTTATACCCTCCTAGTTATGCATTTAAATTTTGTGCTGATGATGCTCTATTTCTTTCATCTTCTGCATATGCTACTGCAGTTTCTTGAATTTGATTAGCAAAATTAATAATATTTTCTGCTTCTCTATCAAGGTCTTGTGTTAGACTATCTAATGAATTTTTATATGCATCTGCATCTGTACCTACCCAACCTTGTCCTACAAAGTTACTAACATCTGTTCTAATTACATTAACAAGATTACTTAAGTTATTTGAAGCAGTTGTTAATTGTTGAACTCCTTGTTCTGCTGCTTGGTAAGTTATACCATATTCATTTGCCATATTTTATTTCCTCCCTACTATCTTAAAATTATCAAATTTTATTATTTAATGCTATTCTTTTTATGTTTTTTTACAATTTTTTACAATTATTTTTTATGTTTTAAAAAGAAATATTTTATTTTTCTTCTTATAGGAATTAATAGTTTAAAAATTTGATAGAAAAATTTATTTATAACTAGATCAAATTCTCCACTAAATTCATAAAAATCTCCACCAAAACTTTGTTTCATAGTATTTAAACCAAATAAAGGATGATCTTTTTTATCAAGAGATACTGCTCCAAAATTATCATAAAATTTACATTTATTCTTTTTAGCATCTAATATATGATATTTGTAAAGTCCATAATTAGAACAAGAATCAAGTAATACTGTTTCATTTCCTGCATATAAAGCCCAACACATATCTTTATAATAAATTATTATATGAGCATTTAATATTATCTTATCTTTTTTATAATTATTTAATACTTCAGTATATTCTTTTATATAATTTTTACTATCTTCTATTTGTTTTAAAAGTTCATTCATATAAGTTTTTTTATAATTTTCATGACTTTTAAGTTCATCTATTTCTTCTGTTAATCTTTTTATCTTATCTTCATAATTTTTAATAACTTTTTTTGGATATACATAAGCTTTATATAATTTAACTTTATACTCTCCTTGATTATAAATAGAAAACAAATCTTTATAATAAGAAATATCATGTTGAATAAAAGTTTTTCTTTCTTCTGTTAATCTCATTAGTCTATAAAATTCTTCTATATCAGAAGAGTCACCTTCTTCTATCTCAATATCAAAATTTTCACACTTTTTAATTCTCTTTTTTAATGTCTTAGAAAAATTATTAAGAATATCTTCTTCACTTTTAGTTAAATCTATCCTATAAGTGAATCTAGGCTGAGAACTTTCAAACAGTTTATTAAGACCTAATGATATAAAACCTAAACTAAACAAATTTTTAAAAAATATATCTTTATCTTTATTTTCTTCAATTGTTTTTTCATCATTTGATACTTTTTTCAATATAAATGCTGGATCTATTTTTACAAATATAATTTTTTCCTGTTTACAAAATTTTTTTAATTCACTTACAAAAAAATCTAACAACTCTTTATTTTTATAATCTATACAAAAAGCTCTAGGTAGATATAAATAAGAATAACCTAAATACAAAGACTTTTTTAATCCCATAGAAGCAAAAATAAGCCTTTCATTATCGTCTACTACTCCTAGATAATAAGCTTTTCTTTTAGTAGCTATTTCTTGAAACTTTCCCCATCTATAACTTTGCATAAAATGTGCATATTCATTATTTTTCATAAATTTTTCATATTTTTCTTCGCTTATATCAGTAATAAATTTCATAAAATTCTTCCTCAATCATCTAAAATATATCATAAAAATTAAAAAATTAAAATTTTTCTACTTTTTTGTTGCTTTTTTATAATTTTTATTATATTCTTTAGAAGTAGTGAAGAAATTATTCGGGCTTGTAGCTCAGGTGGTTAGAGCGTTCGTCTGATAAGCGAGAGGTCGAAGGTTCGAGTCCTTCCAGGCCCACCATTTTATTTGTTTACTATAAATGCCTCAATAGCTCAGTTGGTTAGAGCATCTGACTGTTAATCAGAGGGTCCTAGGTTCGAGTCCTAGTTGAGGCGCCATTTGGCCAGTTGGTGAAGCGGTTAACACACTGCCCTTTCACGGCAGCATTCACGGGTTCAAATCCCGTACTGGTCACCATAATTAGATTTTAACTTCTAGAAATAGAAGTTTTTCTTTTGTCTTAAAAATGTTATAATTTTCATAAGGAGGAAATATGAAAAAGAATATTATATTATTTATAACTATATTAATATTATCCACTTTAGCTTCTTTCTTTATATACGAACATTTTAATAAAGAATTAAAAGCAAGAAATAACCTATCTACTACTTACACAAAATTAGATAAAAAGAATGTATATAAGATTATTAATATTAATAAAGCTATTAAATTAGTAAAACAAGGAAACGGTGCACTTTTAATAGGTTTTAAAGAATGTATATGGTGTCAACAATACGTTAAAGTAATAGATGATATAGCTAAGAAGAATTCTCTTCCAACAATATATTATTTAGATATTAGAGAAGATAGAAAAAACAATACTAAGAAATATCAAGAACTTGTTAATTTATTAAAAGATAAGTTAAAAAATGATGACTTAGGAAACAGAAGAATATTTGTACCTTTCTTGGTTATAGCAAAGGATAAAGAAATTCTTGCAACAGATGATGAAACATCTACTTTATCTAGTGACAAAGTAGATCCATTAAAATATTGGACTAAAGAAAAAATAAATGCTTTAGAAGAAAAATTAAAACCAGCTATTGAAAAAATAAAAATATGTAACGAATGTAATAAATAAAAAAATCTAGTTTATACTAGATTTTTTTATTTTACCAATTACTTCCTTTATTACGCATCTCTGTTTGAATAATATTTCTTCCAGAATCATCCATAACATCTATTGAAGAAAAATGATTACTTTTAAATATTTCTTCTTCTTTAGGTTTTGTTACATTAAAAGAATTAATACTATTTTCTAAATGAGTATTGTTATTAATAGAATTATTTAATTCATTTACATTAAAATTCTTTTCTCTTAAAGTATTAACACTGTTAAAACCTAAACTCATTTTATTAGTATTATTAAAAGTCATATTCTTATTTTGAACTTTAAATGTAAAATTACTATTTAAAGGATTTTTAAATTTAT